>NZ_LZZU01000045.1:0-168941 GCF_014170355.1 Cupriavidus sp. UME77 | reverse complement strand
GCCCTGCACGCGGGCGACGGTCAGGGCGACCTGACCCAGGATTTCGGGCAAACCGTCACCACGAATCGTGACAGTACGGTTGGACAGGAACGGCGGGCGGTTGCCCATAGGCGGCACTCCGGCGGGGTGAAGGGGCCCACGAGTGGCACATGCAGCGAATGCTGTATGGCGCGGGGTAGCCAATCAGGCTACCGTGAAATGTGCCGAATAAGTGTCAAAAATTGTGACGTCGGATGCGAGCGGGAGCATTTTCGGAAAAATCCGAAAAGGAGCGAGTGGGAACCCTGCCTTGCTCGCCCAGCGGCGGAAATCGCAGACATTACCGCAAGCATGATGTGGGTAATCGAAAATGCCCATGAAATTGGTATTTGCAATTTACCCATATTATTTGTAAAGTGAGATTACGCATTTGATCGGTAACTCCGGATCACCAAGATGAAACAGCTGCTCACCACCCCCAGCCAGCTCGGGCAAGTGCTGCAATCCGCACGGCGTGCCGCCAAGCTGTCGCAGACGGACCTTGCCGCGCGGCTGGATGTCAGCCAGAGCCGCATCTCCCATATGGAGCTCAACCCGGGCAGCATCAGCGCCGATCAGTTGCTGGCGCTGATCGGCGTCCTCGGCCTGGAGCTCATCGTGCAGGATAGGCACGCGGCAGGCGCCGAAGCTTCGCCGGTGGAGTGGTAGCCATGGGCCGCAGATCGCATGCGCGGGCGCTGTCGGTATGGGCCAATGGCGAGCGGGTAGGGACGTGGCGCATCCCCGCGCGGGGCGACATGGAGTTGCAGTACGACCCAGGCTGGCTGGCCTCGCCCGCCGGACGCCCACTTTCCCTGTCGCTTCCCTTCGGCGTCGATACCTCCCCGCTCAAGGGCGACCGGGTGCGCAACTACTTCGACAACCTGCTGCCCGACAGCGACGCCATCCGCAAGCGCCTGGCCACGCGTTTCAAGGCGGCAACCACGGAAGCCTTCGACCTGCTGGAGGCCATCGGCCGCGATTGCGTCGGCGCTGTGCAATTGCTCGGCGAGAACGAACAGCCGGCGGGCCATGACCGCATCGAAGGCACCCCGCAGTCCGACGCCGATATTGAAAAACTGCTGCGGCAGACGGTCAGCCCCACCGGCATGGGCGCACAGGACGATGACGAAGACTTGCGCATCTCCCTGGCCGGCGCGCAGGAAAAGACCGCGCTGCTGTGGCACGGCAACCAGTGGATGAAGCCCCACGGCGCCACGCCCACCACGCACATCCTCAAGCTGCCGCTCGGGTTGGTGGGCAACAAGCGGGCCGACCTAAGTACCTCGGTCGAGAACGAGTGGCTCTGCCTGACCATCCTTGCCGCCTATGGCCTGCCGGTGGCGCATAGCGAAATCAAGACCTTCGCCAGCCAGAAGGTCCTGAGCGTGCAGCGCTTCGACCGGCAGATGCATTCCTCGGGAGGCTGGATCCTGCGCCTGCCGCAGGAGGATTTCTGCCAGGCGCTTGGCGTCGCCCCGCACCTGAAGTACGAAGCGGATGGCGGCCCGGGCATGCGCGACATCGCCCAGATCCTGCGGCAATCGACCCACGCCGACGAAGACCTGGAAATCTTCCTCACCACGCAGATCCTGTTCTGGATGCTGGCGGCGCCCGACGGGCATGCCAAGAATTTCAGCATCCGCCTGCTGCCTGGCGGGCGCTACCGGATGACGCCGCTCTATGACGTGATGTCGATCTGGCCGGTGGTTGGCTTTGGGGCAAACCAGTGGTCGTGGCACAAGGCCAAGCTGGCCATGGCGGTGGCCGGCAAGAACCGGCACTACCTGTTCAAGGACGTGCAGCGCCGGCATTTCAACGCCATGGCGCCCAAGTGCTTCCACGGCCCGGATGCGGAAGGCATCGTCCAGCGGCTCGTTGCGCAGACGCCGGCGGTCATTGCGACTGTCAGCGCCGCCTTGCCGAAAGGCTTCCCGCAAAAGGTGGCGCACAGCATCCTGCAAGGGCTGGAGGCATCCGCCCGGCAGCTCGATCGCATGCCGCCTGGCTAAGTGGTTGGTTGGGGAGTTGGGGTCTGCCGGGGCCAACCACTTTGCGCAAGACGAAGTGCACGGCGCGGCCTATGGTCGAGGGATGCCGACTTGCATGCAGCACGCCACCCCCGACCCGAAAGCCCACTGACAGCCCCACTGACAGGACCCACGATGAGCCTCCTGACCCTGCCGCCCCTTGCGCACTATTTCACCGCCGAGCACGAACAGTTCCGCAGCACGCTGCGCGACTTTGTGGCCCGCGAGATCACACCTTACGTAAACGAATGGGACGAAGCCGGGACCTTTCCCCGCTCGCTATACCGCCGCGCCGCGGAAGTCGGCCTGCTCGGGCTGGGTTACCCGGAACACTTCGGCGGCACGCCCGGCGACATCTTCTATCACCTGATCCAGGCCGAAGAGTTTGCCCGCTGCGGCTCCGGCGGCGTCAACGCATCGCTGCACTCCCATTCCATCGGCGTGCCGCCCATCGTCGCGGCCGGCAGCCAGGCGCTACAGGAACGCGTGTTGCCCGCGGTCATTGCTGGCGACAAGATCGCCGCCCTGGCCATTACCGAGCCCGGCGGCGGCTCCGATGTGGCCAGCCTGAAGACCACCGCCGTGCGCGACGGCGACCACTACATCGTCAACGGCGAGAAAACCTTCATCACCTCCGGCATGCGCGCCGACTTCATCACCACCGCGGTGCGCACCGATCCCGCCAACAAGGGCGCGGGCGGCATCTCCCTGCTGCTGATCGAAGGCAACCCGCCCGGCCTGACCCGCACCGAACTCAAGAAGATGGGCTGGCTCGCCTCCGACACCGCCCACCTGCACTTCGACAACTGCCGGATCCCGGCCGCCAACCTGATCGGCGAAGAAAACCGTGGCTTCCAGGTCATCATGCGCAACTTCAACGCCGAGCGGCTGGGGATGAGCGCCAGCGCCTATGGCTATGCCGAAGCCTGCCTGCAGGAAGCGCTCGACTGGGCGCGCCAGCGCAGCACCTTCGGCCACCCGCTGGTGGAGCGCCAGGTGATCCGCCACAAGCTGGTCGACATGGCCCTGCGCATCGAAGCCGCCCGCAACCTCGTCTACGACCTGGCTTACCGCGTGCAGCATCAGGCCGGCGACCCGGCGCAACTGGTGGCGCGCACCTGCATGGCCAAGATCCAGGCCACCCAGGCCATGCAGTTCTGCGCCGACCAGGCCGTGCAGATCCTGGGCGGCATGGGTTTCATGCGCGGCACCCTGAGCGAGCGGGTGTACCGCGAGGTCAAGGTCATGATGATCGGCGGCGGGTCGGAGGAAATCATGAAAGACCTGGCCGCGCGGCAGCTGGGGTTTTGAGGCATCTCGTTATACAGAAGTGATGGCCTCCCCTCGACTACATGCAGCCGGGAACTGACGGAATTCAGACTCAGGGGGTTGTAAACATGCGCGGACTCGCGTTTACTCTCGACTTTTCGTTGCGACACGAGGTCGCTTGCAGAAGTTGTTCCCGCGGCAACGGAGGGAACCAACCGTGTCACCGGTTGAATCTAGGAGCCTGAATAAAGAGCGGCTCTGACAACGTAACGAAGCATCGTAAGGTGCGGGGTATCAATCGCGAGAGGCATACCCTTCTGGCAGCCACGCGCCGGTGAAGTGCCAGATAGTCGGTAGGGTGAAAACATTTGAATCTGCGATAAAGATCGTGACGAGAAACAAGCGGAAGTGGCTTCTACGCTTGAACCAAAACGGTAATGGAGGTGGGAACAGGGTTTCGAAAATGCGCTCTCGTGACCCATATGCCTCCCGGTCAATAGCAGGCACCTAACCCGACGTACTTTTGCAAGCGGAACGTGGAAACCCCGTATCGCTCCCTTCGGGGACAGCAGGCTGCAAAGTCTGCCCATGGCGGTGCGGGCACAGGAACGAGGAAAAAGCGAACGCCGACCTGTAATGGGACGGATAGAGGTTGCAACATCACCTCACGCGAAAGCGGGCAGACTTCCTCATGGTCTCTCCTCACCAGAGAGTTTCCAGAACCATCTTAACGGGAGGAAAGCAAATGAGTGCTGCAACACAGGCGCGTGCACCTTCTGGCATGACGTGGGACGGCATCAATTGGGCCGAGGTCCAACGGCATGTAAGAGGGCTGCAAACGCGTATAGTGAAGGCGACACAGGAAGGTCGCCATAACAAGGCGAAAGCCTTGCAATGGCTACTGACCCACTCGTTCAGCGGCAAGGCATTAGCCGTCAAGCGGGTGACTGAAAATCAAGGCAGGAATACCCCCGGTGTGGACAAGGTAACGTGGAAAACACCCGGAGGCAAAGACCAACGCGATGGCGTCGTTGAAGAGGCGGGGCTACTCGCCCCTTCCGCTTCGGAGGGTGTTAATTCCGAAGAAAAACGGCAAGACGAGGCCGCTGGGCATACCCGTGATGAAGTGCCGCGCCATGCAAGCGCTACATTTGCTGGCATTGGAACCGATCGCGGAAACCACCGCCGATCTGAACTCCTATGGGTTCAGGCCGGAGCGCTCAACCGCGGATGCCGGGGGACAGTGTTTCGTCTCGCTCGCGAAAAAGGCAAATGCACAATGGGTGCTAGAGGCCGACATTCAAGGCTGTTTCGACAAAATCAGTCACGACTGGATGCTCGCCCATGTCCCTACGGATAAGGCGGTCCTAAAGAAGTGGCTCAAGGCGGGATTCGTGTATCAAAACGAACTCTTCCCAACTGAGGCAGGTGCCCCGCAAGGGGGAATTATCAGCCCTGTCTTAGCCAACATGACGTTGGACGGTCTCGAAGCAAGGCTAGCGGAGAAGTTTCCGCAGGCAAGGCGGGCAGGCTTAAAAATGAACATGGTGCGTTACGCGGACGACTTCATCATCACTGGCTTCTCGAAAGAATGGCTGGAGAGCGAAGTCATGCCTGCCGTGGTCGAATTCCTGGCGGAGCGTGGGCTTGTCCTATCGCCGGAAAAAACCAAAATAACGCATATCACGGATGGGTTCGACTTCCTCGGATGGAACCTTCGCAAGTACAACGGCAAGCTGTTGGTCAAGCCGTCGAAAGCGAACGTCAAGGCTCATCTTGACAAAATCCGTGAAGTCATCAGGGCCAACAAGACGGCTAAACAGGCAAACCTGATAAGGCTGCTCAATCCGGTATTGCGTGGATGGGCGAATTACCACAGCCATGTAGTCGCCAAGGAAACCTTCGCTCGGGTTGATGCCAATGTCTGGTCAATGCTATGGCGATGGGCGGTGAGAAGACACCCCAATAAAGGAGCCAGATGGGTCAAAGAGAAATACTTCAAGACCCGAGGCACCCGGAACTGGGCATTTACCGCCACAGAAAAACAAGAGGATGGAACGGAACGGGAGCTTACCCTGCTGCAAGAGTCGGACACGCCAATACAGCGGCATGTCAAGATCAAAGCCAACGCGAATCCGCACGACCCCAAATGGGAACAGTACTTCGAGTCCCGGTGGGGCAAGAAAACGCTGAACTCGTCAAGAGGCCGTGCGAAGCTCTACCGCGTCTGGCTCAGGCAAGATCGCCTGTGTCCTACCTGTCAGGAACCTATCACAAAGGGCACTCCTTGGGATGTCCGCCACATTGTGAAAAGAACCGAAGGCGGATCGGACTCAGCGAGCAATCTCGAACTGCACCATCTCGATTGCCGTAGAACTCGGTAGTACGCCAGAACTACAGTTGTGAGACCGGGTACCGAAAGGTGCCTTCGTAGAGGCTTGAGCCGTGTGCGTCGAAAGAAGCATGCACGGTTCTGAGGGGGCCGGGCGCGGGTAACCGCGTCTGGCTACCCGGCAGTGCGAATGGACAACGAGTCGGGGGCGTGGGTGGACGAAGAATTTGAGGGGCTGAATCTAGGCGATCCCAGGCGGGACCGGCGGGCGAAGGAACTGCTCAAGCGGTTTGCAGCCAACCCGACGGCTAGCATTCCGGGCGCTTGCGATGGATGGTCGGAGACCATGGCGGCGTATCGATTTCTCGGTAACGAGGAGATCGAATGGACGGATGTGATGCAGCCACATTGGGAGCGCACCGCTGCCAGGGCTGGCCAATTCCCGGTGGTGTTGTGCATCGCTGACACAACCGAATTGAACTTCAACGGCCAGGAGGTGGAGGGACTAGGGCCGCTGAGCTTTGAAGCGCAGAGGGGAATGTATCTGCATCCGACGTACGCCGTCACGCCGGATCGGGAGCCGCTGGGCGTGATCGATGCATGGATGTGGGCTCGGGAGCCTCGGGACGCTAACGGACAGCGTGGCGGCATCAAGGAAAGCATACGGTGGATCGAAGGGTACGAACGGGTTGCGGAGCAAGCGGCGCTGCTACCTCAGACACGCCTGGTCTATGTGACGGATCGGGAAGGCGACATCGCGGCGCTGATGGCCCGCGCATGTGAACTCGGTCAGCCCGCTGACTGGCTGATCCGTTCCCAATACAACCGCAACCTTGCCGAGGCAGGGAAGCTGTGGGACAACGTCGACGCCAGCCAGGCGCTTGGGGAAATCACCTTCATCCTGCCGGGGCGCGCAGGCCAGAAGGCGCGCGAGGTTAAGCAGGAACTACGCGCACAACGTGTGAAGCTGCCGGGTCAGGCAGGCTCGGTTACTTGTGTGGTGGCCCACGAGACCGGTGCGCCGGCGGGCGTCACACCTGTGGTGTGGCGACTGCTGACCAATCGCGAGGCGCAGAACACGGACGCCATTGTCGAATTAATTGATTGGTATCGAGCCCGATGGGAGATCGAGATGTTCTTCCACGTCCTGAAGACCGGATGCAAGGTCGAGGCGCTGCAGCTATCGCAAATGGAGCGTGTGGAGCGGGCCTTGGTGTTGTACATGGTTGTGGCATGGCGCATTGCCAGGCTGATGCGGTTGGCCAGAACCTGCCCTGAGTTGGACGCATCGCTGTTCTTCGACGCTGACGAGATACGAGGGGCATATGTGCTCGCGAAAAAGGCCCGTCCAAAGACACCGGTTACGCTCAATCAGATGATCCGTTTGGTGGCTTCTCTGGGCGGATTCCTTGGGCGCAAGAGTGATGGCGAGCCCGGCGCCAAAACGATCTGGATCGGCCTCCAGCGAACAATGGATGCCGCGTTCATGATTCAGGCGCTGCGGGAGGACTCATGACTTCTGTATAACGACATGGTTTTGAGGGGGAGCGGGGAGGGGGCTGGGATAGCGGTTAATGTATTCGATCATGCTTTTTAAGAAGCAAAACCAACCGTCACCAAGCTAACGTATCAGATCGAATCTCATATCTGGAATTTTGCTAGGCAGCGTTCTATACTGTCGTCGTACTGATACGTTATCTACACGACGAAAGGCGCAATGCAGCACCTCATTACCGCAACCGCAAGCCTTGGCCAGCTCGCCCGCGCTGCGCGCATGACCCAGAAGCTCACGCGCGACGAACTGGCGCGCGCCACGGGCCTCTCGCCAGCCTTTATCTCAGCGGTTGAACGTGGCAAGGAGACCGCGCAAATCGGCAAGGTGCTGCTCCTGCTACAGGAGCTCGGCGTGACGCTGTTCGGCGAGGCTTCCGGCGTCCAGCAACTGATGGCGGACAAAGACGGGCTCGCCAACCGGCGAGTACGTAAATGAGCGAAGAAGAGCGCACGCTCATCGCCTTTGCCAACGGCGTAAATGCTGGCGTACTACGGCGCGGAATCGGCCGGGGCCATCACGCTTCTGGCGCCGGGCCAGCAGGAACCCGGCGCAGGCCGGGTGCCGCTATCGTTCGAAGAATTGCACCGCCGTATCGCGGACCTGCCGGGGCGCCCGCTTGACGCGAAGGCGCCCAAGCACATGTCGGTGGGTGGCGCGCAGCACAAGCTGGCGGCAATCCTGGAGGGCAGGCAAGGAGAGCAGCGATTGCTGGAACCAATCGGCGCAGAGCCTTCCACCCATATCCTGAAGCCGGAAGCACGCTCTACCGCATGGCCACATACTGCCATCAATGAGTTCTTCTGCATGCGGCTGGCTGCGCGCGTGGGTCTGCCGGTGCCAGCCACGGCGTTCCTGCGCGTGCCGGCGCCGGTCTTCGCTATTTCCCGTTTTGATCGTAAATCGCTGCAGGGCCAGGTGCGGCGCCGGCATGTCATTGACGGCATGCAGCTGCGCGGAAAGAGCCGAACACTAAAGTACACGCAAGCCTCGACGCAGACCCTGAAAGCGCTGATCGAGCTGACACGTACCCGCGCCGCCTCGCGCCTGGCAATTTACCGCTGGATTGTGTTCAACGTGCTGGTTGGCAACGGCGACGCACATATGAAAAACCTGTCGTTCTTCGCGGACCCTGACGGCTACAGCCTTGCTCCGTTCTACGATATCGTCAGCACCGTGGTGCACGACACCAAGAGCTTTCGCGACACCGAGCCGTACTGGCCGGACTCCAAATTGTCCATGCCGATCGGGGCCGCCAGGCATTACGGCGACCTCCAGCGCACCGACCTGATTCAAGCGGGGCAGGAACTTGGGCTGAGTCCAACGGCGGCAGCCTATGAGCTCGACGCAGTGTTGGTTGCCGTAGCGCAGGCCACGAATGAGGTCCGAGCGCAAGTCGAAGCTGAGGCCACGCCGGATGGTGGCGAGGCCCGGCTGCTCAATGCCATCCTGGCCATGCCACTCAAGGAGATGTCCGATCGGCTAAGACGGCCAGTTCGAAGTCCGGCAGCATAGCTGCCTGCACAAGAGAGGAGAGCATTCGTCCAGGGAAGCGCCCAAGCCTTCCCGCGACACGGATCGGCCCCGCCGCGCCGCCTTATAATCCGACCGGAGAATCCACCGCTGGCGCTGCCAGCGGGCGTGTCCTGGAACCGGCCGAATGCCTTCGTACCCCCTTGTCCTCTGCCTCACCTTTGCGGTCGTCGGAAGTCTGATGGTTGCCGTCGCAACCTGGACGCGGCGGGACGACCCCATCGTCAAGGCCTTCCTGGCGCTGGCCCTGGGGAGCGCGCTATGGAGCGGTGGCCGCCTGCTCGAGTTGAACTCCGTCGACCTGGAAACCCGCATCCTGTGGGCCAAGGTGCAATATGTCGGCATTGTCGCCGTGCCCATCGGCTGGCTCTGCGCCATCGTCCAGCTCAGCCGGCCAAGATTCGTCATCCCTTGGTCGCTGCTCTCGCTGCCCATCGTCATCAATATCGTGACGCTGGCCCTGGTCTTTACCAACGAACGGCATCACCTGATCTGGACATCGATCCGGCTGGTGCCGGGGGGCGCGCCGCCGGGCGCCGTCTTCGGCCATGGCCCGGGATACGCCGCCGCGGCGGTCTACACCTACCTGCTGTTGCTGATCAGCGTCTACTTCCTGCTGACGGCGCGGGTGCCAAGCAGCAACCTGACCCGCGGGGGAAGGGCAGTGCTTGCGGGCGGCCTGGCGTTGCCGCTGGTGGCCAATATCGCGTACTTGCGCGGATGGACGGGTCCGCTGGGCGGCGACCTGACCCCCGCCACTTTCGCGGTGACGGCGGTGCTGGTGTGGGTATGCGCGCTGCGCAGGCACCTGGATGACGTTGGCCACTACGCCAGGCTCAGGGTCTTCGATGCCTTGCAAGAGGGCTGCGTGATCGTGAATGCCAACGACATCATTGTCGATTTCAACCCTGCCGCGCGGCGCCTGCTGGTGGAGGTGGAGCGGGGCAGCGCGTTTCCGCCCGCCTGGCGGGACGCGATTGCCGCCAGCCGCAGCGACGCGCCCGGCAGCGGCGGATCGCACCTGATTTCGCAGGCGCGTGTCGACTACGAGCTCACCGTGGATTCGGTGCGCAACCTGCACCGGCAGCCGGTCGGGATCATTGTGTTCCTGCGCGACGTCACGCGCTTTCGCTCGCGCGAGCACGCGTTGACGGTGGAAAACTCCAGCCTGGCGGTGCGGCTCGGCGAGACCGAGGAAAAGCTCTCACGCATCGAGGCGGACCTGTATCGCGATGCGCTCACCGGCGCGCTCAACCGGCGCTACTTCCAGCGCGAGGCCGCCGTCGCGATAGCCGACGCGTTTGAGCGCGGCATTCCCGTCGGCCTGCTGATCATCGACGTCGATTACTTCAAGCAGTACAACGATCTGCACGGCCACGTGCACGGCGACGAATGCCTGCGCCGCGTTGCCGCCGCCATCGGCGAAGCCATGCGCAACGGCCCCAGCGACTTCTGCGCCCGCGTTGGCGGCGAAGAGTTCGTCATCGTGCTGCCGGCGATCGCGCCCGGCGAGACGAGGGAAATCGGCTTGCGCCTGCTCAATGCCGTGCGCTCGCTGGCGCTGCCGCATGGCGGCTGGCCGGAGCACCCGTGCGTCACCATCAGCGTTGGCGCGGTTTGCGAAATCCCGGCGTCGCCGTCGCTGGAGTTCCTGCTAGAAAAGGCCGACGCTGCCATGTACGAGGCCAAGCGCAACGGCCGCGACCGCTTCATGATGCACGACCCGGTGGCGTCGCCTGTGTACCCGGGCTGAACGTCTTTCATGGATTGGCCTGACCGGCCATCAACTCAGGAGTACCCCGCTCATGTCATTCGGCGAATCCGCAGCCATCTACAACCAGGCACGCCAGTCCTACAGCACGGCTGTGATGGACAAGGTCGCAGATATTTTGGCGGCAGCACAGACGCAAGCCATCCTCGACATCGGATGCGGCACGGGTATCGCCACCCGGCAACTGACCGCGTGCGGTTTTCGCCCGGTCGGGATCGACATTGACCCCGACATGATCGACGAGGCGCGCCGGCTTGGGCAGGCGGGCGCGTACCACGTAATGGGCGCCGATCGCCTGGATTTTGCCGACGCGGCATTTGGCGGGGCTACCGCCTTCGGCGCGTTCCACTGGTTCTCGGACGATGCGTCTGTGCGCAACATCCGCCGCGTATTGGTGCCAGGCGCGGCCTTCGTCGTCGTCAACAAGAATGACGCGGGCGATTTTCGCGAGGCCATCGTTGACATCGTCGGCCGCCACGTGGCCCTGAGCCAGGCGCGGCCCAAAGCTGAATACCAGCCTGCCGGGACGCTAGCCGCCGGCGGCTTTCACGCGGTCCGGGAAGACCGGATCCTAACGATGGAGTCGCTCTCCATCGACCATGCGGTTGCGCACGCGCGGTCGATGCGCTTGTGGGAAGAGGTGCCGACATCGCGCCACGCCGCCATCGAGGCTGAGCTGCGTGACTACGCGGGACGTCATCTTGACGCATCCGGCATGTTGCCGCGGCCGCTTGTCGTGACGGTAGTCTCGGGATATCGGTAGCGGCCGAGCAGGCGGCCATGCAGGCCCCAAGCGAGCCCGCCGAGGCCGGATCTCAATTCCACTGCGTGGAAATGCAGGGCTGTATTCGACCGTATTTGCGCTTAATCTGGGTTCATCGATAAACGACGGGCAGGGCAGAAAAATGGCGCCTGTCCCGTCAAGAAACCCAGACGGAGACGCAAGTGCCTAATTCACTCCCCCTCTTCAACAGGGCGCTGGCCACGTTGGCCATTGCGCTTGCCGCCACTGGCGCGCTGGTGCCAGCCGCCAATGCCGCAGCCTTCCCGGAAAAGCCCATTCGCCTCGTCGTGCCCTTCGCCCCGGGCGGTGGCACCGACCTGATCGCCAGGACCATGGGCGTGACGATGTCGCAGGATCTCGGCCAGCCGGTGATCATCGACAACAAGCCTGGAGGCGGCACCATCATCGGCTCCGACACGGTGGCCAAGAGCGCGCCGGATGGCTACACCATGGTAATGGCCACGTTTGCGCACGCGGTCAACCCGAGCATCCACGCCAAGCTGCCCTATGCCACCGACAAGGCATTTGCGCCGGTGATGCTGGTAGGCCAGTCGCCCAACGTGCTGGTGGTTCGCCCGGACAGCCCCTACAAGACGGTGCAGGACCTGATCGCTGCCGCCAAGGCCAAGCCAGGGAAAATCTCGTTTGCATCGCAGGGCCCTGGCACCTCCGCGCACCTCGCGGGTGAACTGTTCAAGTCACTGGCCAAAGTCGACCTTAATCACATTCCCTACCGAGGCGCCGGCCCAGCCATCACAGACTTGCTGGGCGGCCAGGTGGATGTGATGTTCGCCACGGCCTCCGCAGTCGGGTCGTTGCTTGAGAACGGCAAGCTGCGCGCGATCGCGGTGACCACCGCCAAGCGCTCGACAAGCCCGGTGCTGGCCAAGGTGCCCACCATCGCGGAAAGCGGCGTGCCCGGTTACGTGGCCGAAAGCTGGTACGGGCTCTTCGTTCCGGCAGGCACGCCCGCCCCGGTAATTGCCCGCCTGAACGCCGCCGCCAGGAAAGCGGTGCAGACCGAGGCGTTCCGCAAGCGCGCCGAAACCGAGGGCCTGGAAGTCAGCGCGGGAACGCCCGAGGAATTCGGCCGCTATGTGCGCGCCGAGGAGGTCCGCTGGAGCCGGGTGGTCAAGCAAGCCAACATCACCGCGGAGTAGTCCGGCAGCGCTTGATTGCGCATCGGCACGCAATACAGAGAACACCAAGCACCAAGCACAAAACACAAGGTAAAGAGACCCACCATGAACACCACTTCACTGATCACGCTCGACGTCGACGCCGGGATCGCCACCCTGACGCTGAACCGCCCTGAAAAGCGCAACGCCATGACCGACGACATGCGCACAGAGCTGATCGCCGCCCTGGAGCATGTCACGCAGGACAAGACCATTCGGGCGCTGGTGCTCACCGGCAACGGCAAAGGCTTCTGCGCTGGCGGCGATGTGGCCGGCATGCAGCGGCGCATGGACGCACCGGCGGGCGAGGTTGCGTTCAACGGCTGGTCGCGCCAGCAACGGGTGCACCATACCGTGGCGCTGCTGCACAACATGCCCAAGCCCACCATTGCCGCGGTCAATGGCGCCGCCGCCGGGCTCGGTGCCGATATGGCCATGAGCTGCGATTTTGTGATGGCATCGGAAAGCGCCAGTTTCGCCTGGTCGTACATCCATCGCGGCCTGATCCCGGACGGCGGCGGCATGTACTTCCTGCCGCGCCGCACCGGGCTGTCCAAGGCCAAGGAGCTGATCTTCAGCGGGCGCAAGGTCGATGCCGCAGAAGCCCTCCAGCTGGGCATCGCGGATCGCGTGAGCGAGCCGGAGGCGCTGTTGCCCCGTGCCCGGGCCTGGGCGGCGGAGCTGAGCCAGGGCTCCGCAACTGCCCTGGCGCTGAGCAAGTCCATCTTGAACCAGACCTTCGAGTTGCCGGCCGAGCAGGTATTCGCACAGGGCAGCCAGGCACAGGGCATCTGCTACACCAGCGCCGAGCATCGGGAATCCGTGCAGGCATTCCTGGCCAAGATGGCTGGAAAGGAACAGGCCTGACACCATGGAAGCAGATAACGCCGATAACGCAGATAACGCACTCTCCGCCATCGCCCGCCTGGTCAAGCCGCGCAGCGTCGCCATCATCGGTGCATCCGCCGATGCGGCCAAGACCGCCGGGCGCCCGGTCGCCTACCTGAAAAAACACGGCTTCGCCGGCGCCATCTACCCGGTCAACCCGAAGGTGAGCGAGATTGACGGCATCCGCTGCTATGCGGATATCGACGCGTTGCCGGAAGTGCCGGATGTGGGCATTGTGCTGCTGGGCGCGCAGCGCGCCCACCTGGCCGTGCGCGAACTGGCCGCGCTCGGCACCGGCGCCGCCATCGTGCTGGCCAGCGGCTACTCGGAGACGGGCGCCGAAGGCGCGCGCCGCCAGGCGGAACTGATCGAGGCAGCCGGCGCCATGCGCCTGCTCGGCCCCAACACCATCGGCCTGGTCAATCTCACCGACAATATCCCGCTTTCCGCCAGCGGGGCGCTGGAGATGGATCATTTCCCCGTCGGCAACATCGGCGTGGTCTCGCAGAGCGGCGGCATTCTTGGCGCTTTGCTCTCTCGCGCCGCCGCACGCGGCATCGGGCTTTCCAAGCTGGTTTCCACCAGCAACGAAGTGGATCTCGACCTGGCCGATTTCATCGACTAC
Organism: Cupriavidus sp. UME77; assembly: GCF_014170355.1. Lineage (NCBI taxonomy): Bacteria > Pseudomonadati > Pseudomonadota > Betaproteobacteria > Burkholderiales > Burkholderiaceae > Cupriavidus > Cupriavidus sp. UME77. Next base: position 154,961 of record NZ_LZZU01000045.1, on the reverse strand, counting down.
CTGGCGGATGATGAGGCCACCCGCGTGATTGCGCTGTATGTGGAAAGCGTGCGCCACCCCGACCGATTCCGCGCCGCCGCGCTGAAGGCGGCCAGGGCAGGCAAGCCGGTGGTCGCGTTCAAGATCGGCCGCTCCGAGGCGGGGGCCCGTGCCGCGGTGTCGCACACGGGCGCGCTGGCCGGCGCGGACCGGATGTACGACGCGTTGTTCCGGCAAGCCGGCGTGATCCGCGCGCAGACCTTCGCGGACCTGCTCGACATGCCCGCCGCGCTCGCCACCGGGAGGGCGCTGCGCGGCAACCGGGTGGCCATCCTGACCTCGACCGGCGGCGCCGGCACGCTGGTTTCGGACAGCCTCGGCTTGTCCGGCTTCGAGACGCCCGCGCCGGATGAAGCCACCGCGCAACGGCTGCGGGCGCTGCAGCAGGGCGATCACGCGGCACTGGATCGCAACCCCATCGATGTCACCCTGGCAGGCCTGCAGCCGGACCTGCTGCGCGGCGCAATCCGGGCGCTGCTGGATAGCCCGAGCTATGACGCCGTTGCCATCATCGTCGGGTCGTCCGGCCTGGCCATGCCAGACCTGATGGCAGGCGCGATCCAGGAATGCCTGCCCACCAGCGACAAGCCGGTGGTGGCCTTCGTCAGCCCACATGCGCCGCAGGTGGCCAGCCTGCTGACCGCGCGCGGCGTGCCCGCATTCAGCGCGCCCGAGGGCTGTACGGCCGCGCTAAGCGCCATGCTGCGTGCCGGGCAATGGCGCGAGGCGCCTGACGTCCCGGCCCCTGCGGCAGCCCGCATCGCCGGGGAGCTGCCGCACGGCGCGCTGGATGAGGCAGAGGCAAAGCAGCTCTTCGCGCGCTTTGGCATCCCGTCGGTGCGCGAGCGCATCGTAGGCAATGCGCAAGAAGCCAGCGACGCCGCCGACGCCCTCGGTGCCCGCGTGGTCCTTAAGATCCTCAGCGCCGAGATCACGCACAAGAGCGATGTGGGCGGCGTCGCCGTCAACCTGACGCCGCAAGACATAGCGGCGCGGTTGTCGGCGATGGCCGACGAAGTGCGAGCGCATACCGGCGTGGTGCCCCAGCGCTTCCTCGTCCAGGAGATGGTCACCGGCGGCGTGGAGATGATCCTTGGCATGCACCGCGACGCGCTCGGCACCGCGATCCTGCTGGGCATGGGCGGCGTGACCGCCGAGCTGTTCAAGGACACCACCATGCGCATGCTGCCGCCGGCCGGCGGGCTGTCGCACACCGAAGCACTCGGCATGATCCAGGAACTGAAAACCTGGCCGCTGCTGGACGGATTCCGCGGACGGCCCAAGGCCGACGTTGCGGCGCTGGCCAATGCCATTGTAGCGTTTTCCGGCATGACGGCCGCGCTGGGAGAGCAGTTGGTGGAGGCGGAGATCAACCCGGTCTTCGTGCTGCCGGCAGCGCAAGGCGTGCGGGCGGCAGATGGCGTGGTTGTGATGGCGGGCTGACTGCAGAGAGCCGGGCAGGGAGCAAGTTAGTGAGCCGGGCAGGGGAGTCTGGCATAGTCATGCCAGATGATGCGAGACTCCCCCTCTGATGCTTCAATTCCGGCAGTCGGAAATCAGCCCCACCCAGGAGCATGACCTTGGATCCCGAACTAGCGTTGTCGCGAGCGCGTGGCAGGGCGAGCAGCACGTCGGCCAATCGCTCGCTCGAGCGCGGCATGGAGATACTCCGGGCATTTCGTGCTGGCTCGGAAGTGCTCGGCAACAGCGACCTGGCCGAACGCACGGGCCTGCCGCGCTCGACCGTCAGCCGGCTCACGCAAAGCCTGGTCGAGGCCGGCTTCCTCCTGTACGACGCCACGCTGCGCGCTTACCGGCTTGGCCCGCCGGTCCTGAGCCTGGCGCACGCCATGCGCACCGGCTCTGCCGTGCTTCAGGCAGCGGCGCCGTTGATGCGCGAGCTCGCGCAAAGCCAGCACATCAACGTCGGGCTGGCCATGGCCGACCGCGACGAGATGGTTTACCTGGAATCCATCCGCTATAGCCGCAAGGTTTCGCTGCGCAGCGTGGTGACCGGACAGCGTGTGCCCATGGAGCTGACCTCGCTGGGACGCGCCTACCTGGCCGCGGCCCCCGAGCAGGAAACCAAGGCCTTGCTGGAAGGCTTCGGCAAGCGCCTGCGCGCTAACTGGCCCGCGCTTGCACAAGACATCGAGCAAGCCATCGGGCAGGTGCGCAAGCAAGGCTGGTGCATGGCAAGCTGGCAGCCGGAAGTGGTCGCGCTCTCCACGCCACTGGTGTTCAAGCGCTACGCCATCCACGTGCTGAACGTCAGCACCGCCACGCAGGCAACGCCGGCCAGCGCCGCGCGCATTCTCAAGCCACACCTGATGAAGCTTGCCGCGCAGATCCGCAGCGCGATGGGCGACGAGGCCGTGTAGCAGGCGGCTCACGCCTTTGGCTTCAGCATGTGTTCATCCAAGCTCAGGCGCAGGCGCCCGGCGTCGATGCGCAAGCGCAGGCGATGATATTTCGCGAGGTAACGCACGCCGACGATCGCAGCGGCAAAGCCCGCGCCGGCGCCGATGCCAAGCGCCCAGCGTGGCCCGAACGTATCGGCGACCCAGCCGACGATCGGCGCGCCAAGCGGGGTGCCGCCCAAAGCCAGGGCGAGGAGGATGGCCACCACCCGGCCGCGCATGGCGGGTTCGGTCGATAGCTGCACCAGGCTGTTTGTCGACGTGGTCACGGTCTGCGCCGCCACGCCAACCATGATCAGAGCAAGACCAAACAGGGCGTAGCTGGGCATGATCGCGGCTAGCGCGCAGCCTGCCCCGAACACCGTTGCGCCAGCGAGCAAAAGCGAGAAACGCGGCTTGGCCCGCCTTGCCGCCAGCAAGGCGCCGGTAACCGACCCGATCGCCATGATCGACGTCAGGAAACCAAACCGATCCGCCCCGGCATGAAAGACGGTAACCGACATCGTCGAGATGAAAATCGGGAAGTTCAGCCCAAACGTGCCGATCAGGAACAGCATGAGCAAGGCAGCTTTCAGGTCCGGGCGCCGCCAGACATAGCGAAAACCCTCGGCAAAGCTGCCTCGCGTGCGGACCGCCCGGGGCTTCCGATGCAGTTCACCAAGGCGCAGGCGGCTCAACGCCCCCAGCACCGCGACAAAGGACGCCGCATTGATCAGGAATACCCATCCGGTACCCACCACGCTGATCAGCACACCGGCCACCGCAGGGCCAATCATCCGCGCTGCGTTGAACGAGGTGGAATTCAGCGCCACGGCGTTGGACAGATCCGAGTCCCCGACCAGCTCGGCGACAAAGGTCTGGCGCGCGGGAGAATCGAATGCCGTGACACAGCCGAGCAGGAACGCAAACAGGTACACGTGCCACAACTGGACGTGCCCGGACAAGGTCAGGAGTCCCAGCCCGAGCGCCAGCGTGCCCATGGCGGCTTGCGTGGCAAGCAGGAGCTTGCGCCGGTCGAAATGATCCGCCGCAAAGCCGGTCAAGGGTAACAAGAGCAACTGGGGCCCGAACTGCAGCGCCATGACCACGCCCACGGACGTTGCGTTCTTGTGCGTCAGATGCGTGAGCACCAGCCAGTCCTGCGCGGTGCGCTGCATCCAGGTTCCTACATTGGATACGATTGCCCCGCCGGCCCAGAGCCGGTAGTTGAAGTTGTTCAGCGAACGGAAGGTGCCTCTCACCGGCTACCGCCCTTTTCGAGCAGATCGATGATCTCGCGGGTTGTGCCTGTCTCACCCAGCCTCGGGAAAATCCGCGCAATGCTGTTCGCGTGCGCATCCAGGCTCAGGTCGGTCATGGCATCGACGGCGAGAGCAACGTTGAACCCAAGCTCATACGCCTGGCGCGCGGTCGACTCCACGCCGATGCTGGTCGCAACGCCGGCAAGCACCACCTGCGTAACCCCCAGCTTTCTCAGTTGCGCCTCAAGATCGGTATTGGTGAATGCTCCCCAGGTCCGCTTTGTCACCATGTGGTCAGCCGGCTGCCGGTTCAACTCGGGCACCAGATCGGCCCACCCGGCGGGAAGATCGCCAAGCCTGCGTCCCTGTTCCGTACGGCCGGGAGCGCCGCCGGCAACGTTGACCAGCACAACTGGCAGGCCGTGGCCGCGGAACGCGGCGGCAAGTGCCGCAGACTGCTTCACGACTTCGTCGACCGGGTGCACAACGGGAAGCGAGACGATTCCCTGCTGCAGATCGATGACAACGAGAGCGGCTTTGGGATCAAGAACGGTGACTGGCATGGTGTTTTCTCTCGGTCGATAGGGACTACTGGCGGGACTACGGCAGGGACTTCGGCAAGTCCGGAGTGGGACGCTGGCCGGGACTTTGAAAGGGCCCCGTCACGAGTCGGCTAGTCGTTTGAGCAGGGCGATGCCGGCCGCAAGCTCCTCTTGCTCCTTCCCCGCGAGCTTTGTCCGGATGGCACGTAGCAGCCAGTCTTCGCGCGCTGCCCGGGTCGCCAGGATCATCTCCCGCGCGTCAGCCGTGAGCGACAAGATGGTCTGCCGCCCGTCGACCGGATCCGGCGCACCGCTCACCAGCCGGGCTGCTTCCAGGACGGCAACCGTGGCGCCCATGGACTGGGACCGCACACCCTCGGCCCGCGCCAGGGTTGTCACGGTGGCCGGACCGTCGCGCTCCAGGCGCCCCAGAACCGACATCTGGGCCCAGGTGAGATCGCCCGGATGCACCTCTTCACGCAGGCGGCGCCTCAGCTGGCCGATCACGATACGAAGATCGGTTGCCAGCGCGGATGCGCGGGCAACCTGCGGATCATCTTGTTTATGGTTGGAATGCATCTCCCCAATGTAGTCGATACGAAGGAAAACTACAAAGGTAACCTTCTTATTTTGTTCAGGTCCGTCATGATTGACGGTCAGGGAGATCCAATCAGGACGGCGCCAGGTGCGCCGACAAGGTCATAGTCCACCAGCGTTTCCGTGCCTGCATGCGCGCGAACAGGGCTCAGTAGCTCAGCCGCAGGCCCAGGCGCACAGTACGGCCGGCGCCGGGCATGACCCACACGCTGCTATAGGAGCTGGCGTAGTAGGTCTTGTCGAACAGGTTGTCGACGTTAAGCGTCACGCGTGCCGTCTTGCTGTATTGCCAATAGCCCAGCACGTCGGCCAGCGTGTAGGCGGGCAGCGAGAAGCTGTTCTGCGAGTCGCCGGAGCGCTTGCCGACATAGCGGATGCCGCCGCCCACGCCGTAGCGCTGGCCGATGGGGGCCGCATCCTCGTACACTGCCATCACGCTGCCGCTGGTGCGCGGGATGTTGGCCAGCGGCGTGCCGGCGGCGAGCCTGCTGTCCTGGGTGATTTCGGCGTCGGTATAGGCAAAGTTGCCGGTCACGCGCCAATGCGTGCCGAGTTGCCCGGAAGCGTCGAGTTCCACCCCGCGGCTGCGCGCCTCGCCGGCGGCCACCGAGTAGGAGGGATCCAGCGGGTCGGTGGTCAGCACGTTGCGCTTGCGGATCTCGAAGACCGACAGTGTGGCGCCGAGACGGCGGTCGTCGCTGTCGAGCTTCACGCCAGCCTCGACGGCCCGCCCGTGTTCCGCAGAGAACGGGTTGCCAGCGGAATCAGTGCCGGTATTGGGGCGGAACGAGCGGCTGGCGTTGGCGAACAGCGAGACGTTGTTGCTGGCCAGATAGGTGAGGCCGATGCGCGGCGAGACCGCGCTCTGATGCTGGCTGGCACTGGTGCCGAGCAGGCGGTTGTCCAGCGACTGGTTGTAGGCATCGAAACGCACGCCGGCCAGCAGGCGCCAGCGTTCACCCAGCCGCAGTTGGTCCTGGGCATAGAGGCCGAGATTGGTCTGGCGCTCGTAGGTGTCGGTGTTGGCTGCCAGTGTGGGTGGGGTCTGCCCATAGACCGGGTTGTAGATGTCGATGGCATAGGGCGCGCTGGCGGTGGGGTTCTTGCGCAGCTGCACCTGGGTGTTGCCGAAGCGGTAGGCGTCCACGCCGACGATCAGCTCGTGGCCGATCGCGCCGGTGGTGAACTTGCCGGTCATGTCGGCCTGCAGCGAAACGTCGTCGGACTGGTAGTCGCGATAGCGACGCTGGCGTCTCAGGGTACGCTGGTCTGCGGACAGCGCGCTGGCCTCGGTGGAGTAGCCCACCAGGCTGCCGCCGCGGTAGGCCGCGGCCAGGCGGCCCTTCCAGTCCGGCGAGAACTGATGTTCAACACTCAACTGGTGCGACTGGCTGTCGAGGCGGATGTCGCTATCGTTTGGCTCGCCGAGGAAGCGCGAGCGCGGTACGGCGCCCAACTGCCCGTTGATGGCCACCACGCCGCGGTCCAGCGGGGCGGTGTAGCGCTGGAACTCGGCCGCGTACTGCACGATGGTGTCAGCGCCCAGGGTCCAGGTGAACGACGGCGCCACCAGGTAGCGCTTGCTGTTGACGAAATCGCGCGTGCTACCTTCGTGGTCGCCCACGGCGACCAGCCGCCCGGCCACGTTGTCGCTGATGGCGCCGGTGACGTCGGCCGACACACGGTAGCCATCACGGCTGCTGACCTCCATGTCGTAGGCCTGGCTGGGCTTGAACTGTGGCTGCTTGGTGATGACGTTGATGCTGCCGCCGGGTTCGCTGTTACCGTACAGCGAGGAGGTCGGGCCCTTGAGCACCTCCACGCGTTCGATGGTGGCTGCGTCGCGCGGCGCGGTGAAGCCGCGGTTGGCGGCAAAGCCGTTGACAAGGTAGCCAGCGCCGGTGTTCTCGTTGCCGGTGAAGCCGCGTATCGCGTAGTTGTCCCACAGGCCGCCGAAGCTGTTCTGGCGCGACACGCCGCTGGCGTAGTCGAAGGTCTGATCCAGCCGCGTGGCGCCGATATCGTCGAGCAGCTCGCGCGGCAGCACGCGCACGGATTGCGGCACCTCACGCAGCGGGGTTTCGGTACGGGTCGCACCCGTGGAGGTGGAAGGCGCGTAGGTCTTGTCGACGGTGCTGACCACCGAGACTTCGGGGAGCGTCGTCGCGGGCGCCTCCTCGGCATCGGCGAGAGGAGCGGTGAACGCCGTGGCGGCGGCCAGTGCGGCGAGAGGAATACGCCGTCGTTGGCCGGCTGGAGTGACAGAAAGTATCGGCATGTTCGGATCAGAGGAAAGCGCTGGTGCTGGGTAGCCCGTTGGGGATTCGGCAGTGGCGCGACGCGAGACGGCCGGTCCCAACGGGTGGGCCAACGTGATTGACTTCTTATTGCAACTAGGTTGCATTATAAGGGTCTTCTCCATCACTTGTGTGGAATTTCCCGGAGCCGCGGCGCGATGCCACAGGGTCGACATGCCGGCAAGCAGGGCTGGGGGCTATGCCGCTTCCACCAGCCGGTGCAGCGTGAGGTTGCGTGCCACGTCCCGACTGCACTCGATATGAGCGCGCAGCAACCTGCGCGCACCTGGGCAGTCGCGCGCGACGATCTCGTGCAGAACGCCTGCATGCTCATCGTCCGCGCCGCTCGTGGTGCGCTGAAGATGCCTATTGCCGAGCCGCTGAGACACTTCCAACCACATGGCCATCTATGACGGGCTCCGTGGCGCTGGAAGCCGTCAAGCTTACGCTGGCCAAACTCGGACATTTGAGCTTAGCCAAAAGCGGACATTACCGCTTAGCCGCTACAACGTTCCGCAGCATCCCTGCGGACTGTCAAAGCGGCGGCCTACAGGAACAAGTGATAAGCGTCCATTCCCCGTGTCTCCTCCAGTGAATCCACCGATCAACACTACTAAGCGGTATCCCATGCCATCCAATCACGCTGACTATCCGGTCCGTCGCGGTTACACGTGTTGATATCTGGCCGTCCTAAGTCAAGAGATGATTCGATCGTAGAGACAACGTCTGTGGAACATCATCATTTCCCGGTCATTCAGACGTCTTCCATTGCCTCACGTACACTGGTTCTGCTCCGATACTGGTCGATGCAGCAATCGGCGTCTGTGGCAGCGTCACCATCGGCAGGACACCGGCCCAAATTGGCAAATCCAGGTCCGATTCGTCATCAATCGGCCCGCCAGTTCGAACTTTCGCGGCGGCTTCATCGAGCGCGATGCCTAGAATTGTCGTCGCGGCAAACTCCTTCGCGCTCCCCGGCCGGGCATCCCCCTCGCGGCCTGGCGCAATCAGTCTCATGAAAATATCCATCAGTCGGCGCTTTTCCACCTCGTCATTTACAGCATTAAATCGGCCATAAATAATCGCGGATCGATAATTCATGGCGTGATTAAACGCAGACTTTGCCAACACGAGTCCGTCCAGGTGGGTAATGGCCACCGCTGCCTCTTTGGCACTAGTTAGTTTGCGAATAAGCCGCCCGCCATTGGAACCATGGATGTATAGCCTATCGCCATCGCGCCAGCACGCAGTGGGAATGACATGACTGGATTCGCCATCGTAAAAAGAAATATGGCAGACATAAGCTGAATCGATTATCGAATAAAGCGCCGCCTTTTCGTAGAGCGCAAGCTCCGGGAGCCGGCGTATGCGGGTGCGGGGAGTGGGGGACGGCATCCAGCCGAGCCCAATTATTAAGAGCCAGCAAAGGCGTACTCGTTCGACCAATTCTGCCGTAGAACGGTCCGCGCAAATCGTCGTGAGTGGACTAATTTAGAGGGCTAGGGCCAGCGAATGGCCGTTATGGAGAAAACGGAAGGTCTCTTTTTGGGTCGAGGCCGAGTGGAAACGCACTTTGAGTTCCACCAGGACTTTGGTGACCGTCAAGTGGTGCGTGGCCAGCCAGCCCAACATCTGCACGATGAGCCCGCAGCTGTAGAGCAGAGTGGCCTCCGCATGCTCGATGCGATCGGGGAGGTCGACCTGCGCGGAGAAGGTTGGCGGGGCCTGTAGCCATTCGAAGATCTCTGGCGCTTGGCCGAGGGCGCGATCCATCGCCTCGTTCAGTGCATCTGCGGGCGGACGCCAGCCTCCGCCGCCAGGCGTGAGGCGAGGTGCACGAGGTCCCGATAGCATCAAGGCGGGATGTCGCAAGCATCATTTGATTTGCTTGACATATAGTACGCATACAGTATTATATGGACGAAGTGGCGTACCAAGGGTATCCCGGCAGCGCCGCTTCTTGCCACCTTACATTCGCAAAAGGAGCCAGACATGGCTATCGAGATTCTTGAGCTTCATCATCATGCGGTCCGCATGCCTTTGGACAAGGTAGAGGCCATGGGCGCCTTCTACGGCGGCGTGCTGGGCTTGGACACGGACACCGGGCGCTGGAATATTCCCGGCGTTCCAGGCTATTTCCTCGACATGGGCAACGATTGCCAGATCCACCTGTTGGGCAGCGACGGCGTGTCTCCCTACGCCCAGGGCCCCGGGCGCGATCCGGTCGGTAATCACGTTGCGCTGGCCGTGCGCGATATCGTTGCCACCGAGGCAGAACTGCTGCGCATGGACGTGGACTTCTGGAAGCAGGAGAACGTGGCGGCGCCCGAGCTGAAGCAGCTATTCCTGCACGACCCGGCCGGCAACATGATCGAGCTGCACCAGATCGGCCGTTGCCGCTGCAAGCGCAGCGACCGCATTTTCGCCGAGCAGAAAGCGGCTGCCGGCGCCGCGCCAATGGCGCGATCCTGAACTGCGCCGGCCCTTCCACCAGTATCGCCAATCGCTGAAACCCCATGTACATAGATCTGCAAGCGCTCGACGGCGCCGCTCGGCATAAGGTCCTGTCGACCATCGTCGTGCCCCGGCCCATCGCCTGGATTTCCTCGATGGACGAGCATGGCGCGGTCAATGTCGCGCCGTTCTCCTTCTTCAACCTGCTGTCGGCAGACCCGCCTCTGTTTTGCGTGGGGATCGGTGCACGCGATGGCATGCCGAAGGACACTGCCCGCAATATCCGCGCGCGCGGCGAGTTCACGGTGAACATGGTGTCGGCCGCGCTGGCCCGGCGCATGAACGTCACGGCCATTGAGTTTCCCGCCGGAGTAAACGAAGCGCAGGAGGCGGGGCTGATGCTGGCGCCCGGCATCGAGGTGGCGACCCCGCGCATCGCGCAGAGCCCGGCATCCTTCGAATGCCGCGTGCGGCATCTGCTTAACGTCGACGGCCTGCGCACCCTGGTGGTGGCCGATATCGTGGCGATGCACGTGATGGACGAAGCCGTGCTCGACCCCGGCCAGCTCTACCTGGACACGCCTCGCATGGATCTGGTGGGCCGGCTGCACAACCCCGGCTGGTATTGCCGCACCGGCCCGGCCTTCCAAATGCCGCAACTGAGCCTGCAGCAGTGGGATGGGCTCAGGCAGGGCGGAGAGGCCGAACCCTATCTTGTTGGCGGGCCTTAGTGCCTGGCCGCATTTTCCGTATTGAATCTGGAGTCAATCATGAAGTGGTATTTGAACGTCTGTGTATCCGCCTGCGCGATGCTTGGCGCGCCAGGCCCATTGCTCAACGCGATCGGCACCGCGCGCGCGGCGGACCTGCCCGGCACGGCCGCTTGCGTTGCCGCGGTGGGCACATCCCATCGGGCAAGCGAGCGCCGCGACCCCTTCACCGATGGGGCAAGGGCGCCCGCCGGCGCCCGCCATGCCTGCGCTGACGGGCATGCGGTGGACCAGCGCGACCCGTTCTCGCAGGGCGCGTAGGTCATCGCGGGTGATTGCGGTTTGGGCTGCACGCGAAGTCTGATACGATCGGCAAACCATACGCCAGCCGTACCAGCAACTGCATCCCGCCGCGCCATGCGCGGCCACCATCGTACGCAATGACCACTAAGACCGAACTTACGCCGCCCTCCGGGGCCGACCATGCCATAGCCCCGCACCTCAAGCTGCTTGCCGCCACGGCCGAGCGCGGAACCAGCCGCAAAAAGGCTGGTGCCGGCCTGATGCTGCTTTGGCTCAGCGACGACGTCATGAGCGTGGTCAACGCCGGCCTGCGCGAGCATGGCATCACCGAGAACAAGCTGAACGTGCTGATCCTGTTCTCGCTGGCCGAACGCGGCCTGCTCGATATCGGCCCGCTGACGCCTTCGGCGATTGCCGATTACGTCGGCGTGACCCGCTCGTCGGCAACCGGGCTACTGGACTGGCTGGAGACGCGCCAGTTGCTGGCGCGCGAGCATCGCAAGGATGACAGGCGAAGCCTGGAACTAGTGTTGACGGAGAACGGGCGGGCGATTCTCGATCAGGCGCTGCCTTCTTTCTGGCGAGCCTGCGCGCACCTCACGCGCGAACTGAGCGATGAGGATTGTCAGGCGTTGCAGACGATATTGGGGAAGATCTGGCGGGGGATTGAGTAGTCCGGGATAGGGATCACTGTCGTGGTGCGGGGTCACGACATGCTGGTGGCCCAGTTCGCCGACAAGGATGCTCACGCCCAAGCGCTGCAGGAGCAGCTGACGGCGGCGTTGGCACAAACCGGCAGTCTGTCGACACAGGTGCGCGAGCTTGAGCTGGCCCTGGCGAAAGCACAGGCTAAGAATGAGGCGCAGCAAGGCGTCCTGGCCGAGTTGCGCACCTATCTGGTCCGTGCGAAGTCATACCCTTTGTCGGCATGAAGCTTGTCGGGGCGGCTTCGCGGCAGCGAGGGTCGGACCCTAATCGGCGTAATGTTCCTGGATTAGCGCGCGTGGCTGCGCTTCGAGCATTCATGGTGATCAACCCTCGATCCTTCACGGCGCGCTCCCGTCCAACCCAGGCGCTACCAGTATAGGTCTATCCAGAGGACATTCTGATGTGGCTGGAAGCGGACATTCTGATTTGGCCTTTACAGTTCGTGTCTAGGCCAAATTCAAATGTCCTCTCTTTGGCCAGATCAGAATGTCCGGTTTAATGCAGGATGGTTTTGATTCTTTTACGTCTTTTTCCTGGCTGTTTCCGTAAGGCAGTCGAGCTGGCCTGAGGCGGTAAGGTATCTACAGGGTGGGGCGGTTGCGTCAGTTCATCGATGGCGCGACGCAAGTCTTCCGCATTCAGCTGCCGTTGTGGTTTCGTGCCCGGGGCCGCCTGTTCGGGCCGTTGCCGCGGTTTTTGACCGGTCAGCGTGCGCGACGGTGTCGCTAGGGTGCGACGATTGTCGCGCTGGGCCTGCACGCGCTGGGCGATCTCCAGCACGTGCCCCAGTCGCTTGTTCTCCACCACCGCACCCTGATTGATCTCGGACAGCCGGTCATAGAGGACGTAGGGCAGGGCAGCGCCATCGGCCCACAACTCGATACGGCCGTCCGGATACTCGGCTACTTCGATATAGCGATGAATCAGGGGGCGCCGCTCGGGTTGGTCGGTGATGAGATACAGCTTGCGGTCGTACTGCAGCGTCAGCCGGTTGGAGACTTTGCGCCATTCGCGCCAGGTAAAGATGCGCTCGAGGTCCTCGTCGGGCCGTACGGGACGGTGCGCATTGAAGTCGCTTCTGGGCATCTTGGCGAACCGCACATTGAAGTCCGCCAGGAAGATCGGGGCAAAGGCATTGGCCTCGGCCAGCGTCGAGATGCCGCGCTGGCGCAACTCCTTGACCAGCCGGTCCTGCAGCGTGCCATTCATTCGCTCCACGCGGCCCTTGGCCTGGCTGCTGTTGGCGCACAGGCTCTCGATATTCAGCTCGTACAGCGCGCGCCCGAACTGCGTATGGTCTCGCCCTGTGGTGACGCCTTTGGCATTGACCCGGAAGATGCTGGCCTTGTCGCTGTAGAAGGACACCGGCTTGCCATGGCGCTCGATGTAAGCACGCGTCGCGGCAAAATAGGCGAAAGTCGATTCGGTCGGCACGAACAGCAACTGCATCAGGCGGCTGGTGGCATCGTCGACATAGACCAGCAGCGTGCACATGGGCGAACGCTCCTCGAACCACGCGTGCTCGCTGCCATCGATCTGCACCAGTTCACCCAGGCAAGCGCGGCGCTTGCGCGGCTGGTGCAGCTTGGGCGGACGCAGCTTCCTGGGGATCCAGAATCCGGCGTCGATCATGATCCGCCGCACCGTCTCCTTGGCCAGCGCGATGCCATGGCGCTCGCGCAGCTTCTCGCAGGCCAGCGTGGGGCCGTAATCGGCGTAGTGCTGCTGGATTAGCGCGCGTGCCTGCGCTTCGAGCATCCGTGGCAGCTGGCGATGGCCTGGCTGCCCACGCTGGCGCGACAGCAAGCCCATCGGGCCATCGGCTCGCCAGCGCTGGACCAGCCGCCGGACTTGCCGCGCGGTCAAATCCAGGCGCTCTGCGGCGCGCCATTGCGCCAGCAGGCCCTCGGCCGTTGCCTGAATGACCTTGAAGCGGTCAACTTCACGCAGACTCATGGTGATCAACCCTCGATCCTTCACGGCGCGCTCCCGTCCAACCCAGGCGCTACCAGTATAGGTCTATCCAGAGGACATTCTGATGTGGCTGGAAGCGGACATTCTGATTTGGCCTTTACACCGTTGCTGACGCATAATCAAGATTATGTTAAATTTAATCCTTCGTGGACCGGGTGCTATGTCAAATGCTCGCGGAACAAGCTAGAGGGTCTGCAAGACTGCCGTTGTCGTGAACGATCCTACTTAGGTCCGGGTGTTCGCGCAGCAGCGGCCGAGGGGTGCTGCTGCGCGAACTGCCGTTCATGCCGCATGCTACGGCGTGCTGTTGGCGTATCGAGCCCGGATGGCCTTCTTGTCCAGCTTGCTGACCGCGGTCAGCGGCATCAGCTTCAAAGATCACGGTCTTCGGCAGTTAGCCCCGCCGTTTTCGCCAAACCGTGATAGCGCAATTTCGCCCCCCCCCGTGCAATCATGCCCCGCATCAAGCCGGCCGGCTCCTGCTGCGCGACACCGCCCGCAGCTTGCCGATGGGCGCCATCAGCGCGGCGGTGCAGTAATCCACCAGGTCCGCGACGGGAGGCTGGCCGCGCTTTGCAGGGCCCTGGGTCTGGCGGCACCACTGCGCCAGCGAATAGACCACGCTGTTGTTGAACCACATCTGGCGGTTATGCAAGACCTTGCACGGGATGCCGGGCAAGGCAGCGGCAATCATCTTCCTGGACCGCAGCACGCCGGACATCGCGTCGAAATCGATCATGTCCGCGTTGACCAGGCTCGGGCTGAAGGTGGCCTGCGCCAGCACCTGCACATAGAGCGCGCCCCAGGGCGTGTCGCAAATGGTATCGGCAAGCGCGCTGATCGATGCTTCCACGATGGCCCGCACATCGCCACCCAGGCCGGCCGCCTCGACTTCGTCCAGGTAGTGGTTGCGCACCTTGTTGATATGGGTCAGGCGGAAATTAAGCAACTGGCTGACCAGCGCCTCGCGCGAGCCAAAGTGATAGTGCAGCGCCGAGCGGTTGCGCTGGCCCGCTTCGACCACGATCTGGCGCAGCGGCACCAGTTCGACGCCATGCTCGGCAAACAGACGCTCTGCGATCTCGAGCATGCGCCGGGCAGTCTCGCTTTCCAGCGGATTGCTGGTGGCCTGCCCGGCCTCGGCCGAAGCCTTTCGTGCCGGCGGCTTTTCCACTAGCGCGCCATCGGCAAGGACCGTTGCAAGAGAACGCTGGCGTCCATGGCTCATAAACTGTTGCCCCCATATTTTAATATTTGGAATTATGGGTGCAATGCCATCAAGCGGGCAAGCCTGCCGCCCGCGTCCGAGATAAGTACCACTAGCCGTGCAAGCGCCGCAGCGAGCGCGCGGGATTCTGGCCCAGCACGCCGATGATGGCGCCAACCAGCATGACTGCGCCGCATACCATGAAGCCGAGCTCGAAACCATGCGCGCCGGCATGGCCCTGCACCTGCACTAGGCGCCCCATCACCACCGGTGCGATCGCGCCGGCACTGGTCGCTACGGCCGTGCTCAGCGCGATGATGGCGCTGCGCTGCGCATCGGGAACGATCTCGGCAAGAATGGCCGGCCCGACCGCGAACGCAACCGGCGGCAGCGTAGCCGCCAGCGCCAGCAACGCCACCTTCCCCCCCGGCGCAAGCGAAAGCAGCGGCAGCGCGAGGAACAGCAAGCCGCCGGCGCCCACGCAAGCGCTGCCGAACACCGCCCGCGCCACGCGCGAGGAAGCGCCCCGCCGCAGCAACTGCTGCGAGCACCAGCTCAGCGTCAGGCTGACCGGCACGCCAACAGCCACAATGACCGCGAACATCCTGCCGGCTGCCACATCGTCATATCCCAGCCCCTGCCCCAGGTAGGACGGCATCCAGGTCAGCACCAGGGCGAGCCCCCAATAAGCCGCGAAGCCGGCCACGAAGCCCGACAACACGGTCGCGTCCGTGAGCAGCCGGCGGTAAGGCACACGCCGGCCCGCTGCGCTGCGCCGCACCGGCTCGGCTTGCAGCATGCCTTCGCGGCCGAAGCACAGCCAGCCCAGCGCCCACAGTGCCGACGCGGCCGACAAGATGAGGAAATTGGCGCGCCAGCCCCAGTGCTGCGTGATGAAGGGCACGGCTAGCCCTGCCAGCAGTAAGCCGAATACCGCGCCCTGGTTGATCAGGGCCACCGGCAGGTTTCGCTTCTCGTGTGGGAACCACTTGTACAGCGCATGCACCGATACCGGAAAACCCGGTCCCTCGCCAGCGCCGAGAATCACGCGCGACGCCAGCAGCGCCGCGGCGCCGGAGGCGAAAGCCACCGGAAACTGCACCAGCGACCAAAGGATCGCCATGGCCAGCAGCAGCCAGCGCGCCGCCACCCGGTTGCCGATAAAGCCCACGATGGCGGCCGACGCCGAGAACAGCCAGAAGAAGCTGCCCGCGATCAGGCCGAACTGCGTCGGGCTGAGGTGAAGCTCGCGCATGATCGGCACGGCCACCATGCCCAGCACCACTTTGTCCAGGAAGTTGATGGAGGAGAACACCGTCAGCCAGGTGGCCATCGCCCATGCCTTGCGGGGCTGGTACGCGTCGGCGCGCACGGCGGCACCCTGGTCGTGCATGGCGCCCTGCGGCGGGGAAGTTGTCAGCGAATCGGGCATGGTTCAGTACTCCATGGCGCATTCGGCGGGCACGCCGAGAGCCACCTCGGGTGCCGCACCGACCACCTTGAATTAATCCCCAGGATTACCCCGGGCATCGAGCTTAGTTGTAATCGAACGCAGTGCACACGGGGGTTTTCCCCGTATGCGCGGGATCGGGCTTGCTTGCGGCGCGCGCAGCGCCGTACGCGGCGACAGCGCCCTCAGAAGATCGTGCGGATGCCCAGCGAAATCCCGAGCTGCCCGCTGGCGCCCGGCGTCTTGTAGTACGTCTGCGAGGTGGCCGGCAAATAGCCGACCGACTGCCCGTTGGGCAGGTAAGCGATGTTGTCCCAGTTCAGCGAAGCATTGCGGGCATACATCGCCGCGGCGAAGAAATCGGTCCGCTTGGAAATGCTGTAATCCGCCAGCGCCAGATATTGCTGCGGATTCTGCGGATTGACCTTGGTGCCGGCGATGGTGGCCTGCTTGATGTCGTCGTAGTAGTAGGCCAATGTCAGGCGCAGCGCCGAAGTCGCCTCCCAGTTCAGGCCCAGCCAGTACATATTGTCGCGATGCGGAAGCAGCGTAGGCGTGCCGGTGGCGGGCGCCACCGAATTGCCCCAGCGGTAGCCGCCCATCAGCTTGACCTTGCCCAACGTATAGCTCGCGCCGATGGCAGCGCGCATGTCGCGGCCATAGTCGTTCGAGCCGGAGGCGCCAGTGGCCTGGGCAGTGTTAAGCGTCTTCACCTCGTCATAGGCCACACCGAGGCCGAAGCCATCGGAAAAGTACGAGGCGCCAAGGCCATAAGCGGACCCCGCGGCCAGGCTGCCGCTGCGCTCGCCAAGGGACCAATGTGTGTTCAGCGAGACCCCGCCGAACTGGCCCTGGTATTGAACCATGTTGTTCTCGCGGAAGTTCGGACCGGCAAAGCCCACAACCGGTTCGAACTCGGGCGCGTAGGCAGCGGGCATGAAGTTGCCCATGGTCAGGAATGAAGACGTGTACTGGCGCCCGAAGGTCACCCGCCCGTAGCCGCCCTTCAGGCCCACAAAGGCTTGCCGGCCGAACAACAGGCCACCGCCAAGCTGGCCATTGTCGGTGTTGAACTGACTTTCCAGCACGAACAGGCTCTGCAGCCCGCCGCCGAGATCCTCCACGCCGCGCAGGCCGAAGCGCGACTGGGCGATGCCCGACGAGTTCATCAGGTATTGGGAGCCGCTGCCCGGCGCCAGCACGCCGTTGGTCACGTTTTGCGCATGGTTCACGTACTGCATGCTTGCGGTCACGACGCCGTACAGCGTCACCGACGATTGCGCATAAGCCCCCTGCCCCAAGACGCTGGCAGCGGCCACGGCGAACAGCACTTTCTTCTTCATCAGTCTTCCTCCGTTGTGTTCGCTGAAGGGATCGCGCATGGACATGCGTGCTGCGCTCTACCACGCCACCCCTCCTTTTTAATCCTTCGTCTTAATTTGTAATTCAAGAGATTAAGTGCGCGAGTTCGTTCGGGCACCTGGGGATTTCCCGATCTCGTTGCATCCTGTTCCCGGCTCGCTAGGGATAATGCTAGGTATTAATGCATAGGATTATTGCTATCCTGACCTGCCCAGTACACGTATGCGGCGCCCAAACATGGAGAGAGACAGCATGGAAAAGACCGAAAAGACTGAGGCCGGGTCCGGTATCGGCACCTACAACACCACCCCCGGTGCGGGTAGCCACCTGCCCTTTCCAGCGCCACCCAGTGCCAGCGTGGCCGGACGCAAGCTGTCCGAGTCCACCCACCGGCGCCGCAAAGCGCAGCCGCTGCTGCGGGACGCGCCCAACGTGATGATCGTGATGCTGGACGACGCGGGCTTTGCGCACCCGGATACCTTCGGCGGTGAAATCCATACGCCCACGCTCACGCGGCTAGCCGACAGCGGCATCCGCTACAACGCCTTTCATAACTGCGGCGTGTGCTCGCCCACGCGCGCCTCGCTGCTCACCGGGCGTAACGCCCACCGCGTCGGCTACGGGCATATTTCCGAATACGCCACGGACTGGGACGGCTACGTTGGGGTGATTCCCCAAAGCGCCGGCACCCTGGCTGAAGTACTTCGGGCCTGGGGCTACAACACCGCCGCCTTTGGGAAATGGCACAACACACCCGCCAACCTGACCACGCAGATGGGCCCGTTCGACCGCTGGCCCACAGGTCACGGCTTTGACCACTTCTACGGTTTCCTGGGCGGCGAAAGCTCCCAGTACGAGCCGCGCCTGGTCGAGAACACCACGCTGATCGAGCCACCGCATGACGAGAGCTACCACCTGACCGAGGACATGGCCGCGAAGGCCGCGCGCTGGCTGCGCCGCCATAGGGCCATCACACCGGACAAGCCATTCATGATGTACTGGGCGCCTGGCGCGGTGCATGGGCCACATCAGGTCTTCAAGGAATGGACCGACAAGTACAAGGGCAAGTTCGACGATGGATGGGATGCCTACCGGGAACGCGCTTTCGCGCGCCAGAAAGAGATGGGCTGGATCCCGGAATCCGCAGAGCTCACGCCGCGCCCCGACACCCTGCCAGGCTGGGACAGCATCCCCGAAGCCGAACGCCCTTTCCAGAGGCGGCTGATGGAAGTCTATGCGGGCTTCCTGGAACATACCGACGCGCAGCTTGGCAAGATCATTGATGAACTGGAACGCCTGGGCTTGCGCGAGAACACGCTGGTGTTCTTTGTGTTCAGCGACAACGGCGGCAGTGCGGAAGGACAGAACGGCACCGTTGTCGAATTGCTTGCGCAGAACCGCATCCCCAGCACGATCGAGCAGCATCTTGACGTTCTGGATGGCCTGGGAGGGCTCGACGCGCTGGGCGGCCGCAAGACCAGCAATATGTACCACGCCGGCTGGGCCTGGGCCGGATCCACGCCATTTCAGAGCACCAAGCTGATTGCCGCCCACTTCGGCGGCACGCGCACGCCCCTGGTGGTCTCGTGGCCACGCGGCATCAAGCCGGATAGCGTGCCGCGCACGCAGTTCCATCATGTAAACGACATCGCGCCCACCATCTACGACATCCTGGGCATCGCTGCGCCGCTTGAACTCAACGGCGTGGCGCAGGATTCGCTGGACGGCATATCGATGGCCTACACCTTCGCCGAGCCGGCTGCGGCCGGCCGCAAGGGCGTGCAGTACTTCGAGGTCGCCGGCAGCCGCATGGTGCATCACGATGGCTGGACGGCAGGTGTGTTCGGGCCGCGCATTCCCTGGGTTACCACGACGCCTGGGCTGGATACCTGGGATCCGGACAACGATGTCTGGGAGCTTTACCACATCCGCGCGGACTATTCGCAGGCACGTGACCTGGCGCAGGAACAGCCCGGGAAACTGGCGCAGATGAAGGATATGTTCGCCGCGCAGGCAGGGATCAACAAGGTCTACCCGTTGGGCGCGGTCTATCGGGTGGTGACCCATCCGACTGATCGCGTCGCCCCCAGGCAGACTGCCTGGCGCTTTAGCGGGGACATCACGCGCATTCCCGAGAACGCCGCGCCGAACATCCGCTCCCGCGACCACATCGTCACCGTGGATGCCGAGTTCGGCGAGCGCGCCAGCGGCGTGCTCTACGCCATGGGCGGTTTCAGCGGCGGCGTCAGCCTCTTCATGGACGACGGCTACCTCGCCTACGAATACAACATGCTGGGGATGTGCCGCTACAAAGCGCGCTCGCCCGATCGCCTCCCTGCAGGCAGGCACGCCCTGGAGATCGAGTTCACGATGTCCGAAGGCCGCGCACCCGGGCGCGCCGCCAGCTATGTGCTACGCGTGAACGGCGAGCCGATTGCCGCGACAAAGGTAGGCATCACGGTGCCTGGCGCCTTCAGTGCGTGTGAAACCTTCGACGTCGGGTGCGACCTCGGCTCGCCCGTCGCGCACGAGTATTTCGACCGTGCACCGTTCCGGTTCAGCGGCACCGTCCATGAAGTCTGGCTGCGCTACAAATAAGGAGACAGAACATGCAAGATATCGAGGACCGCCCTTCGGCACTCGTGACAGGCGCTGGCTGCGAGGCCGTGGCAGAAGGCGTATGGCTGCTGCACGGCCAAGGCCAGTCTTTCGTGGCCGACGTTGGCGGCGGCTTGCTGGTAGTGGATGCTGGCCCCGGCGGCGCGGTCACGCGCGGCATGATTGCCGCCCTGCGCGCCAGTACGGACCTGCCGGTCATCGCCATCTGCTTTAGCCACGGCCACATCGGCTACAACGCCGGCCTGCCCGAATGGCTGGCACATGCGAGCGGGCGCGGGGAGCCGGCGCCGCGCGTGATCGCCCACGCCAATGTGATCGGCCGCCGGGCCCGTTACCAGGCCACCATGGGCCTGCAGGAACGCATGGCCGAAATCCAGTTCCGGCACCGCGCCGGCAAGCTCGCCGGACGCCTGGTTTGCCCCGCCCCAACCGAGACCTTCACCGATGGGATGGCCCTTGGACAGGGTGCGCGGCGCGCCGAGATCATCTGGGCCCCGTCGGAAACCGACGACGCCATCGCCGTCTGGCTGCCCGGCCCGCGGCTGCTGTATGGCGGCCCGGCCGTCATCGATTCGATCCCGAATATCGGCACACCTTTGCGCACCCTGCGCGACACCGTGCGCTGGGCCGAGACGCTGGAGCGGCTAGCTGCGCTCCAGCCAAGCACGGTGGTACGCGAGTTTGGCGCAACCCTTGAAGGCAGCGAATCGTGCCAGCACGTCTTGACGCAGACTGCGCGCGCGCTGCGCTGGCTGCGCGACGAGGTTGTCAGGCTGATGAATGCGGGCTGCGGCGAGCGCGAGGTACTGGCGTCGCTGGAACTGCCGCCCGAGCTGTTCGACCAGCCCTGGATGCGGCCGACCTATGGCGATCCGAGTTACATCGCACGCGACATCTACCGCTCGGAGAATGGGTGGTGGGACCGCAACCCGACCTCCCTGCATCCGGCACCACCCGAGCGCGCGGCTGCGGAGATCGTCGCGGCCATCGCCGACCATGACGCCGTGATCCGCCATGCGCAGGCGCTGGCAGAACGTGGTGAGACCCAGCTCGCCCTGCATGTGATCGACGTGCTGGCCACCGCGCGCGACGATACGCCCACGCTCGCCAAGGCAAGATCGCTCAAGGCACGCTGGCTGCGGCAGCGCGCCGGCCAGGTCCGAAGCTATGTGTCGCGCAGCCTCTATACGGCAACCGCTGACATGATCGAGCAAGGCAACGGGCACGCCTTTGGCATCCGCTGACCCCGGCACGGGCCCCTCACGGGCTCCAAGGGAGACAAACATGTTCAACATCGCAAAGGACCGCCCGTCGCCCAACCCTGTGCGCAGCGGCGTCATCACGCGGCGGCATGCCATGCGCAGCCTCGGCAGGATCGCCATGGCGGCATTGGCAAGCGCCGGCAGCCTGGCGGCGGCAGGCGCGGCCCATGCCGAACCCGCTTGGCCGGCTCGGCCAATCCGACTGGTTGTGCCGTCTTCGGCCGGTAGCGGCACCGACCTCTTTGCCCGCCTGCTAGCCGAGCGCCTGGGCAAGGCGCTCAAGCAAAGCATCGTGATCGACAACAGGACCGGTGCTACCGGCATGATCGGCAACGACGCCGTCGCCAAGGCCAAGCCGGACGGTTACACGCTGTTGTTCACCTACGCGGCGTCCTTGGTGATCAACCAGACCCTGCAACCGAAGCTGCCCTACGATGCCTTGCGCGACCTGATCCCGGTGGCCCAGGTTGGCTCAGGGGGCAATTTCTTGGTGGTGTCGCCGGATTTCCCCGCGCGCAACCTGAAAGAGTTCGTCGCCCACATCAAGGCCAAACCCGATGCCTACGACTACGCCTCCTGGGGCGTGGGCTCCGGCGGCCACCTGACTATGGAGTCGCTCAAGATGCAGGCCGGCATCAAGCTGCGGCACGTGCCATACAAGACGGTGCCGCAGATCCTGAACGACCTGCAGGGCGGCATCATCAAGGTGGCCTTCGTCGATTCTTCCTCGCCCTTGCAGTTGATCCGCGCCGGCAAGATCCGGGTCCTGGCACTGAGCGGCACGCGCCGCGGGCCGGCCCTGCCCGACCTTGCCACCATGACCGAGCAGGGCTTTCCCTTTAATACCAATAGCTGGTATGGCATGTTCGCGCCGGCCGGCACACCAGCGCCGATCGTGCAACGCCTTAACGCGGAGGTGAACCGCGCGCTGGCCGTCCCGGAGATGCGGGAGCGCTTCGTCCAGTTGAACATGTCCGAGATGCCGCCCAAAAGCAGCGAGCAGTTCGCGCAGACCGTGCGCAGCGATATCCGGATGTGGAGCGAAGTCATCCGAGCAAACCACATCAGCGCCGAGTAAGGCGCTCTCGATCGCCGGATTGCCAGTCACCAACACTCTAATGCCTTGCGGTCTTGGTGGCTGGGGCGTTGCTGCCGCAGGCCGGTACATTGCCGGCCTGTTTTGAAACCGGGGCGCGCTGGCGCCCCTCCCCGTTCCCCGCTTACTTGACAGGCTTACGCGGGCGCTGCACGGGCGTCGTCGAGCGCGGCCAGTCGCGCCAGATGCCGGCTGGTCCTTGCTCGCCATTGTCGGCACCGAGGCGCCCAGCGTGGACGCCCGCTCCAGCGCGAGCATTACTCCAGTTACGGGTTCATTCTGTTCCTCTCCGACACCTGTTCATTCAGCGTCCAGAAGTCATACAGCACGCCGATCAGGAATAGGCCGCCGGTCAACAGGTAGATCAGGCCACTAATCCATTTTCCGATATACATCCGATGCACGCCGAAGATACCGAGGAAGGTCAGCAGGATCCACGCCACGTTGTAGTCGTACTCGCCGGACGCAAACCGATAGTCCGCTTCGCGGTCCATGCCGGGGATCAGGAACAGGTCAATAAGCCAGCCGATCCCGAGCAGGCCCAACGTGAAGAACCAGATCGTCCCGGTCACCGGCTTGCCGTAGTAAAAGCGATGGGAACCGGTAAAGCCGAAGATCCACAACAGATAACCGATGACTTTGCTGTGCGTATCACTCCGGGGATTGCTCGATGGATGCATCGTTCGTCTCCTGCAGTGGTTTGACGCGATGATGCCATAGCCAGTAGCACCGAAGCTACTTGGGTACCCATCGCTGAATCAGCGGATGCGGCGGCGACCTGCGAACGCCAGCAAGCCGCCGGCAAGGAGTAGCACCGCCTCGAAGAGGCTAAACGCTCCGCCACCACCTCCATCCCCACTTGCGCTGCTACCACTACTTGCGTTGGCAGGCACCGCTGCCGACAGCAGCACACTGGTGCCGGCCGACAGTCCTGAGGCGTTGTCAGTCACGGTCAGGCCGAACTGGTAGTCGCCGGCCACCGTGGGGGTGAACGAGGCGATCGCCGCATTGGCATTCAGCAACGTAACCCTCGGACCGCTAAGCTGGGTCCAGGCATACGAGACGTTGGCGCTGCTGGACTGGCTGCCATCAAGTGCCACCGTCGTGCCAGTACTCACCGATTTCGGCGCAATCGCTGACGCGTTGGGAACAACGGCCTGCGCTGCCAGGGTAACGGCTCCGAATGCGTCGAGCATGCCGGCGCCGCAAATCCACGTGTTGCAGCTTGAGTCTACGAAGGACCGGGCGCTCTTGCGCAACAGTTGGCGTACAGCGGCTGGCGTCAGCGCCGGTCGCTGAGCAAGCATCAATGCCGCAACGCCAGCAACCTGTGGAACGGCATTGCTCGTGCCGATCCCAACCGAGTTGTAAGCGGGAAGGCCATCGTTATCATAGGACGTGGCGCCGATGGTCCAGAGCGACCAGCCATTGACTGGATCGGGCTGCCCCACAGAACCGCCACCTCCCGGGGCAGCAACCGCAATTGCCGGGCCAAAATTGCTATACGACCCGAGAGCGCCGGCGTAAGTCAATCCGGCAACGGCAATCGCGCCATGACATGTTGCGGGCGTCGTCACCGGGCCACTTTCGTTACCAGCGGCCACCACCACCACGGCTCCCTTGGCGCTTGCATCTGCGATGGCCGCTTGCGTTACCGCATCGCACTTCGAGATTCCGGCAGCGCCAAGACTCATGCTGATGACCCGGGCCGGGTTCGGGTTGGCAGGAATGCCAGGCACGCTGGAACCTGCGGCCCATCGAATTGCGTCTGCGACGTCGAAGCTGCTCGCCTGGCATTCATCCATGACCTTTACCGGCAGAATGGACGCATTCGGGGCGACCCCCGCGATGCCCAATCCATTGTTGGTTGCTGCTGCCGCGATGCCTGCCATGTTGGTGCCGTGATAGACCATCGTCGGCGCGCTGCCGTTCTGCTGGGCAGCGTTGGCGCACTTCGCGCCAAAGACCGGCGGCTGCGTGTTGGTGCCACGGCCGGTACGCGTGATG
Source organism: Cupriavidus sp. UME77 (assembly GCF_014170355.1). NCBI lineage: Bacteria > Pseudomonadati > Pseudomonadota > Betaproteobacteria > Burkholderiales > Burkholderiaceae > Cupriavidus > Cupriavidus sp. UME77. Next base: position 130,673 of record NZ_LZZU01000045.1, on the reverse strand, counting down.
AAGCTGTAGCCTGGGAGCATCTTGCCCTGCAAGTCGGGATGGGTTGCGTTCACGCCGTTGTCGACAATGGCGATCACGATGCCATCGCCCTTGCTGCTCGACCAGGCATTTACCGCGTTGATCGCGCCCTTGGCGTTGCCCGAGATCGCCGGGTCATGCAGGTTCCATTGGTTAGGGGCCAGGTTGGGATCGTTCGGAATCCAGCCGCCGTTCAGCGTGTTCGTCCGATGGTGGGTTTCCGCTTCGACCCAATCCACGCCGCGGATCGTCCGCAGGGCATCCAGGATGCGAGCGCGCTCCTGGTCATTGATGTTGTCCGGCAGTGAAATCACCCAGGCATTTCCGGACATCAGGCGAACCATTTTAAGGTCCGCCCCGGTGGCGCTGCGAAAGGTCTGGATGACAGCCTCCGCATTCGAAGCGCCGTCGAACTTGACGGCCACCTGCTCGCCGGCCCAGGCCGCCCCAGAGAGCAACAGCGCTGCGCAAACACCAACCAACCATTTCTTCTTCACATTCTTCCTCCAACTTGCGCAACTTCCGAACACAGAGCGCCAGGTAGGCGGCGGTGTCCGCGTGAGTTGCTACGGCGATTTGAAAACGACGAACCAGGTGGGATCTTTGGCCGACTTTTATACAGCGCGTGAATTCTCGTGGCGAACGTAGCCGCCTGCCTATTCGTAAAATTACAAGTGTTGTCTGAGCATAAAAATCCGACTTTTCTCACGAAAAATCGGACGAGTCCGATTCCATCATCTCCGTCACTATGCTAGGTTCGCCATGGATGACAATCTGCGCAGGCCATTTGGCAACTTGATGGAAAGACAAACTGCACAGGAATGGATGGCCTGTATGTTTAGCCATCGCTTGTACACATATCTGACCTGGCCATTACGGCAAGTCGTGATAACTGAATCATGGATGCCATTAAGGAGAATAATGAGATTTTTCTTATAGAGAAATTTCCGATTCATTGAATCGGTTTTGACGAATCAAACCAAGAAATATAAAGTTGTATGAAAATAAAAAATAGAATGCCGACTAACTTTCATTTTTTCATTGTCATTTTTTACGACGAAAGTCGCGGGAAGAGTTTGACGGATGGATCGCACGTTGTACTGACTACGCCAGCATCAGGCTTCCACATTGCAGAGGCAAAGCCGTGACAGCATTTGAGCCCGGGCTTTTGCAGTTCCTATATGCGGCCTGCGCAAGTCTCTCTGCATCAGCGGGCCGCATCTCCTACGCGCCTGGGATTGCAGTGCCGCTGATCGTGCAAGAGTTTGGAGACGTCGGGATGGACTTTCCTCCCGTAGCATCTCCATTTCGATGGAGCGGCCCCGCCCTGCCGCGGTTGCTTTCCGCCGACCTCATTGAGAGCGCCTTCTATGGGCCTGACGGCTCGGCGTCGCGCCTTCTTATCCAGAGCGCCCCTCGTCCCGACGTCGGCGCCATTCTCGCTGCTCACGCGAAACTTCACGCCGCCTATGACAATGCGTATTCAAGGAACACTGAAACATCGAGCAGTCCCGCTCGACTAAACGATAGGGAGAAAAATGTACTGGCGTACGCGGCGCTCGGCCTGTCAAGCAAGGAGATCGCCCAAGAGCTTGGGATTTCAGCTCGTACCGTGGACTACTATGTGGATCTCGCGCGCGATAAGCTAGGCGCTCACAATCGCACTGAAGCGATCGTTCGAGGAATCCTCACACGCCAGATTTGCGCGCTCAAACTGCCAGGTGAGCGGGAGACGTAACGCATAGTGGCGGAACGTTGCACGTGAGCACAAGGTCGACGGGAGAAAGGCGGCTTGCAAAGATGGAAGTGGGCCGGACAGGCTGCAAGCAATGGCAAAGGTGGTCGCACTTCCCACCCTGCCCGAGCCCGCTGATGCGCCCCCATGCCTCGATAGAGCCATATTCTTTGAAACCGCATCTGGCTGAACAATATGCTCTATCTCCAGGACCGATTATGGCGCCGTGGGGCGGAGGGGGGCACGGTGGAGATCAAGCGTTTGATCAGGCCTTCACGGAGCCATAACGCGCAGCCAGTCCGTCTACGGCCTGGCTGAAATCCCGAATCGTTTCTTCAATGATCTGCCGTACCGTTTTTACGGAATCAATACGCCCGCAAACCTGACCGGTCAGCGGAACGGCCGCCTCCATGTCGCCGCCGAAGTAGAGTTGCTGCACGCCGGCGAATTCGCTTTTGATGCTCTCCGGCACCTGCTCTTCGATCCGGGACGTGCGTGCCGTGCGCAGGGCCCGCAGCGCTGGGCCATTGCCGCCGCGATTGAGAAAAACGGTGTCCGTCTCGCGGGCATCAACAATGGCGTTCTTCCAATTGTCGTGAACGGGTGACTCTACCGACGACAACATGCGCGTGCCCATCTGGATCCCCTCGGCACCCATGGCGAAGGCCGCCGCCATGGTGGCACCGTCGCAGAAGCCGCCGGCGGCGATGACCGGGACATCGACCTTCGAGCAGACCAGCGGCAACAGCACCATTGAGGCGACGTCACGCTGATTCTTGAAGCCCCCGCCCTCGCTACCTTCCACGATCAGGCCATCCACGCCGGCGGCGACCGCCTTGAGCGCGCCGGCCAGCGTAGGCACCACGTGGAAAACCGTCAGGCCGGCGGCCTTCAGTTCGGCGCAATAGCGCGTCGGGTCACCGGCGGATGTGGTCACGAAGCGGATCCCCTCATCGACGACGAATTTCACGATGGCCGGGTCGCGCACATAAGTCAGGGCAATGTTGACGCCAAACGGCTTGTCGGTCAGTTCACGCATCTTGCGGATCTCACCACGGATGGTGTCCAGTTCTCCGGATGAGGTCTCGATGATGCCCATGCCACCTGCGTTGGAGACTGCCGCGGCAAGCTGAGCCCGGGCGATCCATCCCATGGGGGCCTGGACGATAGGATGCTGGACGCCAAGCATCGTTGTAACGCGATTGTTTATGGTCATGCCTATTTGTCTCCGCTCGGTAACCCGTGATCGTTGATTGGGCATTCTATTTCGCAAGGCCGACTCAATGCAACTGGTTGCATATTCATGGCGCCCCGCCGGTCGGTCGATCGGCAAGTACAAGTTCCTTTAGATCGCGCGCTGAAATTGTTCAGATCAACGGCGAATGATCCATGGCACTCTGCGCTGATAGCGCTCGCCGTCACAAAATGGCCCGTTGCGCACCCTGCACAAATTCCCGATTGCTCAGCTTGAGGAGTGTCCAATGGAAGAGATCGACCGCCGGCGCCTGCCGCAACGCATGCTGACCCGGATCGGCGCAATGCTGATCGCGCTGACGGTAGCCGCCTGTGCCGGCACCGGGACGCCCACCGCCGGCCCGACAGGTGCACCGCCGGCGGGCGCAACGAGCACAACGAGCGCGGCGGCGGCCGCGGATCCGTTGCCTTCCTGGCAGGATGGCCCCGCCAAGCAGTCGATCCTGAAGTTCGTGGCCAGCGTGACCCGCGAAGGCGCTCCCACCTATGTGCCGCTATCGGAGCGCATTGCCGCGTTCGACAACGACGGCACGCTCTGGAGCGAACAACCGCTCTACTTCCAGTTCCTGTTCCTGCTCGACCAGGTGAAGCAGGCAGCGCCAAAGCACCCTGAATGGAAAAACAACCCAGCCTTCAAGGCGCTGGTGGCGAATGACCGTGCCGCGCTGGCCAAGTACCAGAAGGAACTACTGGCGCTGATCGCCACGGCAAATAGCGGGATGACGGTGGAAGCCTACGACGAGACCATTCGCACATGGCTGGCATCGGCGAAACACCCCAAGTTCCAGCGCCCTTTCACCGAGCTGGTCTATCAGCCGCAGCTTGAGTTGCTGGCCTATCTGCGCGCCAATGGCTTCAAGACCTATATCGTTTCCGGGGGCACCATCGAGTTCATGCGGCCGTGGGTAGAAAAAGTGTATGGCATCCCGCCGGAGCAAGTGATCGGCTCCAGCCAGGTCGTGAAGTATCAAATGCTGAATGGCCAGCCTGCCCTCGTGCGCCAGCCGAAACTGGATTTCATCGACGATGGCCCGGGCAAGCCGGTCGGCATCTACCGTGGCATCGGCCGCCGGCCCATCCTGGCTTTTGGTAATTCCGACAGCGATTTGCAAATGCTGCAGTACGTCGCGGCAGGGCCCGGTGCCCGTCTGGCGCTGCTGGTGCATCACGACGATGCCGATCGCGAGTTCGCCTATGACCGCCAGTCCAAGGTCGGCAAGCTGGACAAGGCCTGGGACGAGGCAGTCGCCAAGGGATGGACGGTCGTGAGCATGAAGCAGGACTGGAAGCAGGTGTATCCGCCGGCGCAACGGTGATTTAAAAACGCGAATCACAGCTTCCCTGGTTTGCATTTGCTGCGATGCGCAATGTCACCCTGGACGGGCGCGGCCATTTTCGTCGCGTCTGGCGCGATGCATGCGGACGTTGGCCCAGTGGCCTGTCTTATGAAATGCCCGATCTGCGCGATCGCGGCATCTGACTCCCGCAGCACGCCTGCGTGCAGCTGGAATAGGTGCCAGAGGCCATCGAATTGCTGGGCCGGCGTCATGCGCACGGGCCCGGCCAGACAGGCCGGCCCCGCAACCAAGACCGCTTCAGTGCCCGGCTCCGGCCTGCGCGGCCTCAATCGATTCCATCACCACGCGGCGCGCGTCAAACTCCTCCGCGATCTTCTGGTCCTGCGCGAACTGCGCCTCGACGTCGACATTGGCGAACTCGATCGCGCCCATGTCGGCAAACGCGGCCTGCACGCGCGGGCTCCACAGGCCGATATCCTTGACGGTCGGCACGATCCGGCTGAACAACCGCTGGCGGAATTGCCGCATGGTCTCGGACTCCCGCACGGCCTTGGCGCACTCTTCTTCCGGCAGGCCTAGGCGGCCCCAGACTTCCTTCTGGTCGAAGCGATCGCGCATCAGGTAGCAGGCCTCGATCACGAAGTCCTCGCGCTCCTTGCGCTCGGCCTCCGTCAGCTGTGGATAATAGCCGCGCAGCGCAGTGCGGCCGAAGGCAACGTGGCGCGCTTCGTCCTGCATCACGTAGGCGTTGATCGACGCCGCCAGCGGATTCTTGGAGAAGTCGCGAATGCGCTGGAAAGCGGCCAGTGCCAGGCCTTCCACCAGCACCTGCATGCCGAGGTAGCAGAAGTCCCAGCGCGAGTCGGTCAGGATGGTTTCAAGCAGCGATTTCAACCCGGTCGTGATCGGATAGATGATCCCGACCTTTTCGTGCAGCAGGCGCGAATAGGCTTCCACGTGCCGCGCTTCGTCCATGGTCTGCGTGGCGGCATAGAACTTGGCGTCCATCTCCGGCACCATCTGCACGATGCGCGCAGACACCATCAGCGCGCCCTGTTCGCCATGCAGGAACTGCGACAGCGAATGCGCCTGCTGGTGGCGGCGCACGTCGATGCGGTCGTGCTTGCCCATCTTCTCCCATAGCGGCGTGCCATAGATAGGGATCATCCGGTCATCGAGTTCCTGCGGGTTCTCCGGGTCGAGCTCCTGCGACCAGTCGATCCGGTCCGTGGCGTTCCATTGCTGCTTCTTGCTGGTCTCGTAGAGCTGCAGCAGCTTGGAATTCTCGTTGTCGTACTCCCAGTTGAACTCAGTGGAAACCTGGCTGCCGATCGACCAGCCTGTCTGGACCACCGGCAACGTGTAACGATGAAGGGATGACATGCAATCTCCTTTGGCGCTCATGGGTTTTGACCGTTCTCCCCGCCTGTCTTGCTTACCCTAGCCGGTGGTGGGATCGGTCTTGAATTTGCTTTTGCTTCCGGCTATAAACAGAATCATAATTCTCTTTCTTGTTATTTCAAGGGTCCGGCACAGGGCCCGCAGAAGCCAGGAGACATTGATGCAGTTCCACAATCTGACTGTCGCGCAGATCACTCGGGAGACCGAAGACGCTCGTTCCTACGCGCTCTTGGTCCCCGATGCGCTGCAGCAATCCTTCGTGTATCGCGCCGGCCAGCACCTTACCTTCCGGGTAAACGTGGACGGGAAAATACTGCTACGCAGCTATTCGCTTTCCAGCTCGCCCGAGGCGGGCGGCCTTCCGGTCGTCACCGTCAAGCGCATACCTGGGGGCCGCGCGTCGGGCTGGTTCCATGCGCATGTCGATGTGGGCACGCAACTGGAGGTAAGCGCGCCGACCGGCCGGTTCGTGTGCGAGGACATGGACGCCCCGCTCTTCTTCTGCGCGGCGGGCAGCGGCATTACGCCGGTGCTGTCGATGATCCGTTCGGCGCTGGCATCCACCAGCTCCGCGATGACGCTCTACTACGCCAATCGGGATGCCGACAGCACGATCTTCGCGGCGGAGATCGCCAGGCTGTCCCGCGACCATGCCGATCGGCTGGCCGTGCATCTGCACCACGACGACACCGATGGTTTTCCCGAAAGCGGCAAGATTGCCGCCTTGCTCTCGGCGGTGCCACACTGCCAGCTCTACCTGTGCGGCCCCGGGCCATTCATGCAGACCGTGCTGGAGGCCGCCGAAATGGCCGGCATGGCGCCGGGACGCGTGCATCTGGAGCGGTTTGACGCGGCCGCGCAGGAGGCCGAGCTGGCAAGCGCGGCGCCAATGCCTGCGCACGCTTGCGACGCCACGATAACCCTCGGCGGCGCCCTGCACGTGGTGCGGGTTGCCAGCGGCCAGTCCCTGCTGCAGGCCGCGCTGGCCTGCGGCGTGGATGCGCCCTATGCCTGCGAGGAAGGCTATTGCGGCTCGTGCGCGGCCAAGTGCGTGGATGGCGCGGTCGTCCATGCACGCAACGATGTTTTCAGTGCCGACGAACTTGCCGCCGGCTGGATCCTGACCTGCCAGGCACGCCCGCGCCAGGCGCGGCCGGTCGCCATCACCTTCGACGTATGACACCCGAAACCACGGCCCCCACTGACGTCGCGGCGCCAACACTGCGCGCGGGGCTGAAACAGCCCCGCCAGGAGAGAAGCGAGGCCACGCTGAAAGCACTGCTTGCCGCGGGCAGAGCGCTGATCAACGAGGCCGGCAGCCTGACCGGCTTCTCGCTCGCCGATCTCGTGCGGGCCGCATCCACTTCCGTTGGTGCGTTCTATGCGCGCTTTCCGGACAAGGAGACCTTCTGCGCGTTGGTGCTGGAAGACACGCTGGCGGAGCTGCGCGCCGAGCTGGACCATTCGCTGGCCACGGACCCCGCCTGGAACGCAGGGCCGGCCCATGCGATCTGCACGCGCATCGTCAGCTTCTATATCGGCCTGTTCCGCAAGCACCGTGGCCTGTTCGCCGCGTATATGCGCCATAGCCCCGCGCAGAACCCCTTGTGGCAGCCCATTCGCGAGGCCAACCGGCAGATCCTGGATGCCATGGTGCCGCGCCTGGCCAGCCGGGTGCCCGCCGGGCGCTTCAGCGGGCCGGATGATGAGATCCGCATCGCGGTCCAGCTTGTCATCAGTGCATTGACCACCATCGTGCTGCATACGCCCAGCGCCCTGGATCTGTACGATCCGCGGCAGGAGCAACGGCTCACCGAGATGCTGCGCCGCTACCTTGCCTTGCCAGCGGCGGGCGACGTCTCGCCTACGCCTCTGGCAGCATCAGATAGCGGCTCATCATGCGGATCAGGTGGGTTTCCAGCTTGCGTTGCTCCAGGTGCAGCGGGCCCGGATCGTTGAGCAACAGATTGGCCAGCGTGCCCACCAGGAACTGAATGGCGACGCGCACCTCGAAGTCCGCGGTGCCGGCGCGTGGGGAATCGAGTTGCCTGGCCAGCAATGGCACAAGCAAATCCTGGACGCGGCGGTTGGCCTGCCGCATGGGTTTATCGCCGGCCCCGGTTGCGGAGTAATGCCGCAGGAAGCCTTTGAACAGGCCACGATTCTGGCGAAACTGGCCTACGTAGACGCGCACGATGCGCTCCACGATGGCCGTAGCCGAACCGGCTTGCCAGACCGGATCCCTGGCGATCGATTTTCTCGTGAGCGCTTCGGCCTCGTCCAGCGCTGCCTCAAGCATGAACTGGAGGAACGCCTCCTTGTCCTTGAAGCGGGCATAGAAGGCGCCGATCGACGTCTCGGCGGCCTTCACGACGTCATTCAGGGAAATGTCATCCAGATCGCCGCGTTGCTCTGCCAGCGCGCGCCCCGCCTTGATCATGTTGATCAGGTTCTGCTCGCTGCGCGGCTGGCGTGGGGGGCGCATGGCTGGCGGGGTGACGGTGACTGCGACAGGTCCCTTTGCGGCTCGCCGCGCGGGCGCGTCCTGGCGAGCGGACACGCTGGCTGGCGTCGAGGATTTTCGGCGAATGGGCATGGAGTACAAATAGTCGATAAGCGCAAGCAATGCCGCATTATGCGGCCTTCTTACCCTTGCCCCGCTGTCTGAAGTGCGATCGCACGCTGCCTGGCGAGACCCGCCTGGGGGTTATCCCGATCCATGGGCGTCGTGATCAGGAGAGCCTGGCGTTCACCTCGCCAGCGACCCGCGCGATGCACGCGATGGCATTTTGCGCCATCGGTGACGGCGTCCGGTTGCGCAGGCTGACAACGCCCATCTCGGAGAACAGCGACGGCAGCCCCTCGATGCGCAGCGGCAGCAGCGCGCCGGCATCGAGATCGGCTTGCACCGATGTCTGCGTGGCGGCGAGAACCGTGTCGGTGGACAGCGCCACGGCCCGCAGGATGGCAATGTCATCGCACTCGAGCGCAAGCACGGCTTGCTCGCCCGCCGGCAAGCCGAGCACCCTGGCCAGCTCGGTACCCAGGACGCTTGGCAACTTGGTCGCCGCGACGCCGTACTGCCAGGCATCGGCCACCGTGCATTGACGCCCGGCAAGCGGGTGCGCGGTGCGTACGTAGAAGAAACCGGGTTGCGTCCCCAGTGGACAGATTTCCAGTGCAGGGTCTTGCGGCAGGTCGCGCACGTCCGCGACGAAAAACTCGATGTCTTCGGCGCGCAGGCGTTCCAGCAACTGCTGCCAGTTGCTCTCTTCCACGCGCAAGGCCACTTTGGGATAGAGGCGCCGCAGTTCGGACAACGCCCGCGGCATCAGGGTCGCTGCCGGGAATGGCCCGGCGCCGAAGGCGGTGTCGCCCAGTTGGCTGTCTCGGAATAGATCGACATCGCGCTGCAGGCACCGCGCATCGAAGAGCAGCCTGCGGGCCCGCCCGATCACGAACTCGCCGGCCGGGGTCGGCCGCACGTCGCCGACGTCACGATCGAACAGGCGGATGCCGAGGTCCGCCTCGATAGCCTGGATGCTGCGGCTGAATGCAGGCTGGCTGAGGTGCACCCGCTCGGCCGCCCGCGCGAAATGCAGAACATCGGCAAGCGCCAGAACGTGGCTCAGGCGGCGAAGATCCATCGTGATGCGTTGCTCCATACGCATTGGAACGTTGCATAGTATGCATTGGACGCATTGGCAGGGCAAGCCTACAGTCAGCCGGACTCAGAGCCTTTGAGGCCAAAAAGCGAGATCGGAGACAACCCCCAATGAGTCCGCACCTTCAGAACACCTTGATCGTGATCGCCATGCTTGGCTTTGCCTGCATGGAGTGGATCACGCGGCGCTACAAGAATAGCGTCAACGCCACCCTGGACGATACGAAGCTGGAACTAGCGATGTTCGTGAGCCTGCTCGCGATCACCCAGCCCCTGGCCTTGCTGGGAGCCGGCAAGCTTTGCGCCTGGCTGATGCCAGAGCAGCAAGGCGCGTGGACGCACCTGCCATGGTGGGCAATGGCCGCGATCCTGCTGATTTGCGACGACATGACGCAATACTGGTGGCATCGCGTGTCGCATTCGCCGTTGTTATGGCCTTTGCATCGCGCGCACCACACCGCGCAGTACATGAGCATCCGCATCACGTACCGGAACAATTTTTTCTATTACCTGATGATGCCGGGCTTGTGGATTGCGGGCGTATTGCTGTATCTGGGCTTCGCTAAAGTCTACGGTGCGTACCTGGTCATCAAGCTGACTGTGATCCTTGGCGCGCACAGCGCATGGCGGTGGGACGAGCCCTTGTACCGGATCCGTGCACTGCGTCCGCTGATGTGGGTACTGGAACGCACAATCTCCACGCCCGCCACCCACTGGGCGCACCACGCAATGACGAATGAGGACGGCATTGGCCACTACAAGGGCAATTTCGGCAATCTGCTGTTCTTCTGGGACATCCTGTTTGGCTCGGCGCACATCACGCGCAAGTATCCCGCCAAGATTGGCTTGGAGGACGACGTGCTGTTCGGGCAAGAGCGCTGGTTCACCCAGATGTTCTACCCGCTGTTCCAGTCGCGCCGGGCACACTCCGCGTTGCGCTTTGGCGGTCGGGCTTATGCGGAAACCGACACCCATTCCGATGCAGCACCGCAGATCGATAAACAGCAGAGGTCCACATGAATGTTCGCGCTCTGACAGAAGAACTGGCCAAGCCAGACATCCTGAGCGCCCGCGTTCAGGCCATGTTCGCCGCGCAACAGCAAGCCTTCCTGCGCCACACCTTGCCCGATGCCGGGCAGCGGCGTGGACACTTGCGCGCTCTCAAGCATCAACTGCTGCGTTACCAGGACGTGCTTGCCGAAGCGATTTCCCAGGATTTCGGTGGGCGCTCTCTGGCCGAGACCAAGATGCTGGAAGTGCTGCCGACCACGCTGGAGATCCGTCATGCCATCGCGCATGTGCGCCGCTGGATGCGGTCGAGCCGTCGCCGGCCCGAACTGCTGTTCGCCAGCAACAGCCTGCGCGTCACCTACCAGCCCAAGGGCGTCGTCGGTGTCATCGCGACCTGGAATTTCCCGGTCTATCTCTCGCTGGGCCCGCTAGTGGCCGCACTAGCCGCTGGCAACCGCGTCATGATCAAGATGCCGGAGACAACGCCAGCCACCAACGCCACGCTCAAGGCCATGCTTGGCGAGATCTTCGCCGAAGATCACGTTGCATTGATCGGCGGCGAATTGCAAAACCCTGGCGTCTTTAGCGACCTGCCCTTCAACCATCTCGTTTTCACCGGCTCGCCGGCGGTAGGCCGTGTCGTCATGGGCCAGGCGGCGCGCAATCTCACGCCGGTCACGCTCGAGCTCGGCGGCAAGTCGCCTGCCATCGTGTTGCGCGACTATCCCGTTGGCGAGGCCGCCCGGCGCATCGCGCACGGCAAGGGCATCAACTGCGGGCAGGTTTGCGTGGCGCCCGATTACGCGCTGGTGCCGCGCGAACGCGTGGACGAATTCGTCAAGGCGGTGATCGAGGGTTTCGGCGAGCTGTTCGGCGAGCGGACCGGGCACAACCCCGATTACACGGCGCTGGCCACCGATCGCCACGCTGCGCGCATCCAGGCCATGCTGGACGACGCGCGCGCCAAGGGCGCAACGGTGGTGGCCTGCGGCGAGGTCGGTCCCGGCCGTCGCTTGCCATTGCACGTCGTGACAAACTGCACGCCCGACATGCTGCTGATGCGCGAGGAGATCTTTGGCCCCATCCTGCCAGTCCTGCCGTACGACACGCACGAGCAGGCCATCGCCATGGTGCAGCAACGCTCGCGTCCGCTCGCCCTGTACTGCTTCAGCCACGATGCGGCCGAGCGCAATAAGCTGCTTGCACGCACGCATTCAGGTGGCGTCACCATCAACGACTGGGCCTGGCACGTGGTCAACCACGACGCACCCTTTGGCGGCGTGGGTAACTCAGGCATGGGCAACTATCACGGCGAAGAAGGGTTTCGCGAACTTTCGCATGCACGCACCGTGTTCAAGCGGCACAGGTTCTTTCCCATCGGGCTGTTCTATCCGCCTTACGGCAATCTGGCGCAGCGCCTGACGATGAAGCTGTTTGTCGGCCAGGGCGATGTGGCGGTGAAGAAACCGTTCTGAAGCCGTTCTGAAGCCGCTCTAAATCCGCGGCATTCGATCGCACTTTCGATCGAGCAAATCCGCAACAGCTCCATTTGTTCAGGAGTCACAGGCTTGGCACCGGCCCCATTGAGCTTGCCCGCCTCGGCGGCCTTGCGCCAGTTGCGCAGTGTCTGATCAGACACGCCCAATTCCGCAGCCAGCTCTCCTGTCGTCTTCCCGGCACGCAGTTGCCTGACCGCCTGTTCCTTGAACTCCGCAGTGAATTCCTGTTTCGGTATCTTTCGCATTTCGCTTCCTTCCAACTAGTTGAGGAAGGCGAGCGTGACCCTGAGATGCACCAAGTCAAGAAGGGGAACCAATGGCATTTCGGCATGAAGGCGCATATTGGTGTGGATGCGGAATCGGGGCTGGTGCACACCGTCGTGGGCACAGCAGCCAATGTCAACGATGTCACGCAAGCTCATGCCTTGCTGCATGGCGAGGAGAGCGATGTGTTCGGTGATGCTGGTTACCAAGGTATTCAAAAGCGTAGCGATACCCAAGACATCGCGGTCAACTGGCACGTCGCAATGCGCCCAGGCAAGCGGCGCGCTTTGGATAAGAGCACACCGAGGGGCAAGCTGCGAGACGACATTGAGCGCGTCAAAGCCCGCATCCGCGCCAAGGTGGAGCACCCGTTTCGCATCATCAAGCGCCAGTTCGGCCACATGAAGGTGCGCTACCGTGGCTTGATGAAGAACACGCAGCAACTGCAGACGCTGTTTGCCTTGAGCAATCTGTGGATGATGCGCCATCGACTGCAGCCGGGCGCCAAAGGATGAGTGCGCCTTCGCCGACGCGAAACGCGGGCGACAACGCCGGTGATGATGCCGAAGCCGGTGCCGAATTCTGGCCGAAGCGCTCATCAAATTCATCTTGTCACGCTCACACTGTCAGCACGAACCTGCTGACGTCGTTTTGAACACCATCCTTAGCGCTACCCGCTCAGTTCTTTCCGAGCGGTTTCGGGTGATCCACGCTTGGGCCGCCGTGGTCTCCATTACGTAGATGGACCCGCTCCCTTACCTTGCCCCCGCTTAATTATGTATTCCGTAATCTGATTACATATATAGTAATCTCATCAGAGCGTCAGTCCACTCCATACAAACCACTAGTTGCATGGCTTCGTGGGTGTCTCTGAGGCTACTTTCATTGGACTCCCGCGTCTGTTAGGCAACCCCGGCTAGAAGAGGCACACAGTCATACAGAAGAGCCCCGCCGTGATCGGCGAGGGCCGAGGTCTCACCTTGCGAGGGCGGAGCAGCGTGTGCGGGACGTTCCGATATTGGTTGAGCACCGTTCCGGGTAGCTGAGCGCCGACCCAGTCCGTTGGGATCTACTTGTCGCGCGGGTTATGTTTCGCTGAACCAGATTTGCCGCGCCTCCATGTAGTCGGCGGTTGCGCATGGAGGTAGCTGGAAGACAACTATCCTGCGACTGCTCCGCCAGACTCGAGTTGACGGCGCTGAGACCCACCCGCGCCATGAATTGCACCGCAAGATGTGCTGGACGATGTTCGAGAAGGCGCTCACGCGCTCTGCACCCGGCCTGCTCTCTCGATTTCCCGGCCAAGGAGGCAGCCGAGAAGTGGCTTCTGATGCTCAATGACGAGAAAGGACATCATCCACACCCTCGCTGCGGGCCCGCCCAAGCCTGACGGACGTCGCACGGACTAAGGCACCAGCTAGATGGCACCGGTGCGCACAGTTCCACGAGTTCCTCGCCCCGGGCCGGCCAATTTCTTGTAGAATCAATCACTGTATCGATAACTAAATTACGCCACACGTAACCACCGCAACAAGAGCATTCAGACCTGCGGGTATCCCCAATGACTTCGTTGCGCTAACTGCGAGTTGACGCATGGCAGGTCAGGTGTCGACCTCCTCTCTGATCGGGAAGCAAACATCGTGTGCTTCCAGGCCGGTGGGAGTCGAAACACACGGTCGATCAATTGCCAAGAACGGGTGACGTCAGCGCGTAGGGAGACTAGTGACATGAAGTTAGAAATGCTACCGATTGGTCGTGACACCTTAGGTGAATGCCCCGTGTGGAGCGCTACCGAAGGAGCGCTGTACTGGGTGGACCAGATGACGCCCCGCGTGCGGCGATTTGTTCCGGCTACAGGTGCCGTTCATGAATGGCTCACCCCCGAGTCGATCGGCTCCATTGGTCTCGCCGGAAAGGACCGCCTGATAATGGCACTCTCCAGCGGTTTTCATCACCTGGACCTAAATACAGGCTTAGTCACACCTCTGGCCGAAGTCGCGCATGCGGGACCTGGTATTCGAATGAACGACGGGCGCTGCGATCGATCGGGTCGCTTCGTGGCAGGCTCGCTCGCTTTTGAAAAGGGAACACCTGATGGTTGCCTGTACAGACTCAACCCTGGCGGTTCCGTCGAGGTACTCCATCGCGGAATCATCGTAACCAACGGAGTGTGCTTCAATGCGGCTGGAGATCGGATGTACTTTGCCGATAGCCGTACCGGTATCTTGATGGTTTGTGAGTATGAATCCGCCGGAACATCAGTTGGTGAGCCAAAGCCGTTTGCCGACACGCGTCCTTTTGGATCGGTGCCGGACGGTGCAACAGTGGATGAGGAAGGCGGTGTCTGGATCGCGTTGATCGAGAATGGACAGGTGGTTCGATTCCTTCCTGACGGAACGATGGACCGTACCATCCAGTTGCCAGTCCCGCACGTGACGTCAGTGTGCTTCGGCGGCCCGGAACTCGATACGCTGTATGTGACAACCGTACGTGATACCGGCATGCGCTTGCGTACCGACCATCCCTCGGCGGGCGCAGTGTTCCGGGTGACCGATCTCGGGGTGCGCGGTGTAGAAGAAGGACATTTTGGGAATGGATCGTAAGTAGTTCACCATCCCTAAAGCGATGCTTCAGTGCCCGGAGGAAGGATGCTAGCAGGCGCCGAACTCTAAACGGCCGCCCCGACCGACCGCGCCCCCTTCTCTTCAATCGACTTCTGGAATTTGTTCACCAGAAAATCGATGAAGGCGCGCGCGCTGTCTGAATACGGCGCTGTGAGTAATAGACAAAGAGGTCAGCCGATGGCAGGCAGAACTGCGGTAAGACGACTCTCAAGCGGCCGCCTCCAAATACTTAGCCAAGTCCCACTCGGAACGGATGAGAATGGCGTGCCCGTCAAGAGCCCAGCCAAGAGCGATATCCCCATCGTTGCTGGATAGCGCACCGGCGACCTTCACGCTTTCTTGATGACCATCATGCTCGAACCGCCAGGTGGCGTGGGCTTCGTCGTTCTGCCGGTGAATGATGCACTGATGGTTGGAGAGATCAAACAGTGATTTGGGCAAACCGAATTTCTCAAGGTAGACCGGGGACGCGCAGAGGAGGCGACGGTTCGACATGATTCGCCTGGCACTCAGTCGCTTGTCACCCGAGTTCGACAGTTAGAAGCGTAAGTCTTTGATTTGATTGGAGCCGACTGCGAAACGCTCCACTACAAGAGAGTCAGTTGGGTCGTTTTGGCTGGTTTGCGAACCTTCAATGCGGAGAGAACCCGGGCCTGCTCCTGGCTGATGGCCGAGAGCCCTGCCTCGGACTTGGATTGGTCGATGACGATGCGATGGTGCTGAATGCGATTGAGCATGGCAAGAGCTCGCGCGGGCGACAGCTCGCTGTTGGCGGCCTGCAAGCGCATCCGCATCACCCGATACAGAATCAGTGCCATGAAGCAGATCGCCGCATGGGCGCGGATGCGGTCTGGCAAGCGGTGGTAGACCGGGCCAATCTCGATCTCGGACTTGAGCACACGGAACCCGCGTTCAATATCCGCCAATGACTTGTAGCGGTCGACGACTTCACGTGGTGAGAGATTCGCGGCATTGGTGACCAGCAGCAGCTTGCCAACGCAGGCTCTCCGAATGGTGAAGGACGCCATCGAAGTCAAGAAACAGTACGCTAGGAGATGCCAAGGCGTGAATAATGGGATCGCAAAATACAACGGGCACGACTGACGCGGTGCTCAACGCATGCTGGCCTCGACTACGCGGAGCTGCGCCGGTCAGCCTGCTTCCACGTCGAGGCGACTATGCCTAGCGTCGCTGCTTCGCCGAGCCACGTACCCACTTCGACGGCGTGCCCGCGCGTCGGGATCACCATTTCCTGGATCCTGTGACGTCACGTAACGCGCGCAGCAACATCCTCAGCGTGATCTCATGGTATGTGTCCGCCCGGCTCACTGGCGGCACCACTCGAGCGGGGAGCCCTCGCATCTTTCGCACCTGCTGCCGCAACCAAGCGCGCCGGGCCGCGACACAGAAGCACCGCTCCGCTTCGTTTGGGTCGGCGGACACGATGCAAAACTCCGTCCCGTCCACGTAGCCGCTGACCTCATATCCCGTCGCGCGCTGCGTGCGCCACGCCGTATATCCCCAACACGCTATCTCAGTTGCCACGTCGGCCTCCAGCAATGAACGATGCCCAATAGTCTGTACCGCGCCTTCGCGGCATATTTGCCTTGGGGGAGCGCAAGCGTTGCATAACGTGCCATTGCTCAGCCCCTGTCATGATCGCCTCCAATTCACGATGTGCGTTGGCTCAAACTGACGGACGGTTGCGTTGCTCTACGCTCCGGCCTACCCGGCGTTTGGCTGAGTGCCGTCACAATGAAGGAGGGGTCGTTGCCGGTCGCCTTGTTCAGTGAGGCGGCTTGCTATGTCAATATCGCGACTGGCGGTCTTAGGGAAAGACATCAAACGCGTGCACGTGCCCGAGGGATCAGGTTGCCAATGATGGTATGGCGCCAGCGCATCGTTCAAACCAGCGTAGGCGTAAAACAATGGGCCGTCGGATTCGAACTGATAGCTCCACAACGCGTGTACTTCCTCGAATTTCCGATTGCGGAGGATCTGCACGAGCGCGCTGCTACGGGCGTTTGCCGGAAGCTGCGGCCACACCGCCAACAACGCTTCCACGGATGCGACCACAAACGCGCACACGAACTGGCTGTCCTCCAGGGAGGACGGGTCAAGCTGAACGAGGAATGGCGGCGCCTCCGGGGTGATCCCAACAACACACCAAGCCTCTGAGGGCCCGGCCATGTACCGCTTTGCTTCCGAGGGTTCGCGCCAAGATGGGTCTGTAACAAACATGAGAACAGAAGATGAAGGAGGTGAGGCCGCGTCAGCAGGAGTAACTCTCCCCTACTTCCGCGGTCGATTCAAACCGAAATCGGTCTTGCTACAACCGCGCCGGGCATGGGGCGACCGAGTATCCAGACGAAGGCTTTGCCTCCGATTCGGCCGGCATTAGCGCTGCACGCAGAGACTATCCGGATAGTCCCAGGCATATGCGCAATTCCACGGCTTGGGATCGAACTTAATGGCCGGGCGACTGGAATTGCGGATGCTGTGGTCGAAGCAAGTACGGGTCAACTGCGGCATTTCGGAGAGGTGCACATAGCGCAACCTCGGGGATATACGGGACGCTCAGGCAACGTCTCACTTCCTGTCAGGCCAACTGCAATAGCGCGTAGCACCAGGTCCCAGATACTGGCGCTCCACCGGGGATACTGGCTCACGGAACTCGATCCCATCGCGCCCAGGCGGTCTTCATGCAGGTCGACCTCGTAGTCGCACAATCGGTCGGTTCTGACCCGACCAATGTCAGCAGTGGCGATCTCGATCTTTCCCGATTGACGGCCGCCCGGCCAGAGTTCGACGGTCACACGTGACATAGACTCCCCCTCTCAAAATTGTTATTGATGCGTGGGTGACTGAATTGCCCTCTTTCGTGCTAACTCGGTGACCCTGGCTACCGTCATCGCCACTGGGCGAGGGCCTCCCTTGTCAGCAGCCGCCCAGTTCCCCAGATTGCTCTGCCCTCCGCCGCCTCCAGCGAGAGATCGATCCGCAAATAGTCGCGCCCGAAGATGCCAACTTCGATTTGCGTGATCTGCCTATGCACGCTATTCAGCTCTGTTGGGTCGGCGTCGATGTAGAGCCGATACGTGGTGCTCTCACTGACGCTGCGCAGCGCATCGATACTGGGCCGCTCGATGCGAGCATCGAATCCCAGCTCATGCACCAGATTCAATAGTGCATAGGCTGCGGCACCCCATCTTTGCAGCGCACGTGCCGCGGCGATTGGTAACGTCTTCGCCCATGCAATCCAAGCTTCCAGGCAGGCGTAGTGCTCAGATATTCGTTCGCGCAGGGCTTCACTGCCCCCCACCACATCCTCCAGCAAGTGCAGCACCGGGCTACACTGCGGCTTCTCCAGGGTCGACTGCACGGCTCGTGGCCGCCAGTCCAGCGCGTCACCAACGTTGCTGACAATTTCGTCCAAGGTTAGCTGGAAGGCGTGGCTATTGGCGCAAATCACCCGGCGCACGCAGGAGGCGACAAGGTTGTCGTCGGCTGTTACCTTGGACATCAGGCCACAGGTGTCGCCCGCGATCGCCTCGAGCTGCGAGAGCGGCACCCGTATACGACGTGCTGCCGGCAGCGCCAAGCCGTCCTCGAGATCCAGCAACAGCCGGTTGTCAAATTCGATGCCATCACCAAGATAGGGGTTGAGCCGATGCATGGCCTGGCTGCGCTCCACATCGGCGGCCGAAACCGGCGCACCGAAGAGTTGGCGCAACGCGGCATCCGCTGCTGTGATGGGCTTTCGGGCGTAGCCGCGGGGATTGCATAAGACTCGCACTCCTCCTGCCAGGACATCGAGCCGATGATGGAGGTGCCCGTGCACCCAACATAGAATGCGCTCGCGATGCTCCGCCAGAACGGCATCACGGTCGGAAGCATAAGCGGCTACCCGGCGCAATCCTGCGTTTCGCGAAGCTTCCCAGCCATCGGCACAGAGGTTGTGCTCGGCCACACCAAACTCACGCAACGAGGCAAAGCTGGGGGCATGGTGCGTCACCACGATGGTGGGTTGGCGCAGGCCGCTAGTCAGCATTCCCTCCAGCCAAGTGACAGAACGCAGATGCTCCGCATAGGCGATAGCGGGATCAAACCAGATGTTTTCGGACTCCGGCAGCGCCGCAATTTTCTGGTAACAACGGCGCAGCCAGGTGCGATTGCGCCGCTGCGCATGCCAGTGTGTGGCGCGGATCTGGCGATAGTCATTGAGGTACTGTCGCGCGTTGGCGACGAGGCCCGCATGCCAGCCGCCGAAGTTCGACCAGAGGGTGGCGCCAAGAAACCGGATACCGCCAATGACGACACTGCCGCGCTCGAGCACATGGACCTGGGTTCCCTTGGCGGCGGCCCGGGCAGCCGGCAGGACCTCATGCCACTCCCGGCCATAGTATTCATGGTTGCCCATCACATACACCACGGGCTTGCCCAAGCTGGCCAGCCAGGGAATCGAGAGTTCGACAGGACCCATATCGCCGGCGGCGATCAGGATGTCGTACTCCAGGTCGGCGGGAATCTCATACGCTCCGGTCTCCAGGTGGAGATCCGAAAGAACATGGATACGCGGCAGCGGCTTTGCGCCCACGAGCGGCCAGACCACCGAGGCGCTCGCGTTCATTGCGCGACGAAGATGGGCGTGCTGCCCGCCAAAGCGCGCCGGAACATCTCTGTCTCGCGCGACGTGAAGTCGCGGAAACGCGCACTGAGGATGGCGGCCTCGCACAGCCAATCTAGCCCTTGCAGAATCTCTGTACCCAACTCGTCCAGCGCGGCGAAGGCCAGGGCACAAACGATCTCCACCTCCGCCTCCAGCATTCCTGTGGTGACACGAAGCTGTGACCGCTGGTCGGCAACATAGGCTTCCCGCTCCCCCACCGGCAGCTCACGAGCGCTGAGAAGAAGTAAGTCCCGATAAAGCCGGATCAATTCCGCGCGCATCTCCATCTCCCCAGCGATTTCGTGAGCGGGAAGTTCATAGATTGCTCCGGCGTTTTTCCAATAGACCTTCGCGTCAAACAGGCGAGCGAGTGCTCGTAGTGACGGGGGGTAGTACTTGCCTTCAAGGATTCCGCTGAGGGCCACAACCTGTAATTCAACGACGTTCATGATCCAACCTTTGAGCTAACCCCACTGCACTCCCCCGCGAAGTCAAAATGACGCCGAACGGAAAGCGAAGCGTGATCTGACTCTTACGGTAGAGCCGCGGCCCCATACACAACCCTGGGGCTCAGTCATCCCCCCTCATGTGCAAGCCGATTCCAACCACCATGGAGGCGCAATGCTGGTTGGTGCGAAGCTAAGCTATCAGAGTCGGAGCCGCTTCGCTTGTGGGTGCCATCGCTTTGCTCGGGAGTCCGTTCGGCCCGAACCGACCATTTATTGTAGATGTTTAGTCAGTAGATGTATACACAGTAGATGTTTGCACATGTAGATTTTTAAGCTGACTTTAGCCAATCTGCGCGGATGTCAAAAAGTGCAGAAAAGAGCTACGGCCGCATTCGCTTTGCCACCAATTTGCGCGCGGCTCGGTTAGCGGCGGGCCTATCTCAGGAGGATCTCGCTGAAAAGGCTGGATTCCATCGCACCTATGTCAGCCAAGTAGAGCGAGGTATCACGAACATCACTGTGGACAATGCTTGCCGGCTTGCGGACTTTCTGGGAGTGGATCTAGGCGTTTTGTTCAGCGAACCTAGCTGAACAAATAAACAGCAAACTGCTGACCGAGTTCAGATGACAAATCGTCCACACTTGTGCGATGGACATTCCATAAGCCCGTTGCACCTTCTTGTGGAAGGTGACCAAACTGCCGGTGAGGTTCTTGGCAAGCGTTCTGGTGTTGTGAATATCGGAACTGCTGTATGGAAGCTACGCACCGACCGACATATTTCTCAGCGTGAGCTCAGTGATCGGCTGGGACTTGACCGCAACCACGTCTCTCCCATTTAAACCGGAACGGCGAATCTTCCACTCGATAAGATTGTTACTGCTCTCGAGGTCAACGTCGCAGATGTGTCTGGCCTTTGAGACGGGCGCGACAGAGCAGCCCTGGCCGGCTGCCATTCTTGGATCGGGCTTGAGGTGAGCCCGTCGAATTCCTCACTTCGGTGACAGAGGAATTAATGGAGAACGATATGGCAACCTACGCGGAACTGTTGCTCCAAAAGGAAGCTCTCGAAGCGCGGATAGCCATAGTGCGGGCTGAGGAGATTTCAGGCGCGATAGCCCGAATCCGCGCGCTGATGGAACAATATGGGCTGACTGCCAATGATCTAGAGGCCAAGCGAGAACGGGGACGTCCGCAAGCAAACGCAATCGACAACCCTATTGTGAGCCTCCGGGCTCGTCCTCCTGCGAAGTACATGGACCCCAAAACCGGCAGGACTTGGTCAGGACGTGGTAGAGCACCCGCGTGGATTGGAACGAGGCCTGATCGCTACTTGATTAGCGGGTTCTAATCCAAGTTCCAAGGCCCCGCCGACTCTTTCTAGGCGGCCGCCTCCTGCTACGGAAGTGAAGATCCAGGACCTGGATGCATGCCCTTCACACTGTCAACAAACACAGTGACGGCGAGCGCTTCCTGACCTATATTAGGCGTGGTTCCTGCCGCACGTCTGCCATGAACTCAGATGCAATTCCGAGGGTAGGGCCCCTCTCCCGCGAGCGTGGAGGAAGATGCGCAGAGACTGGAAAATCGTTGTCTGGAGCCGGTTTGCAGGTAGCTCTCGCACTTTTTCCAAACTTAACGATAGCGGTTTCCAGTCTTTATTCCCGCCGTACATCTTTTTGCCGGGCGCAAAACGTCGCGCTTACCCCAGATACTTGAACAGATTCATCCCCTGGATCTGCATGAACGACTGCTGCGCCGCCTGCAGCGAAGTCTGGCGCTGGTAGTACTCGGTCATGGCCGAGTAGTAATCCAGGTCCTGCAGGCCCGATAGCGTCTCGGTGTAGTTCAGCCCGCGGTTGGTGCCGATGGTGTTGAGCGCATCAAGCTCATTCATGCGCGAGCCGACCGAGGTCTGCACCGTGCTGACGTTGTCCAGCGAGTTGGCCATCTGGCGGTTTGCCGTGGACAGCGCGTTGGCCAGCGTGGCGCGGTCGGTGTCAGTGACGATCGGCTGCTTCAGGGCGTTGATGACGCTCTGCAGGTTGGCAAAGATGTCGGTGCCGGCTTGCTTGGCGGGTTGCAGGTTGACGACATCGCCATCCTTGGGGGTGCCCTTGATCGACAGCGAGAGCCCGCCGGCCGAGATGCCGGCGCCGTCCACATAGTCCACCGGGGCGCCAACGGCGGCCGGCGGCGCGGCGCTCTGGTCCATTACCTGGTACTGCATCTTGCCGGTGACGGCATTGGTGGCGAAATTGAGCGAGAGGCTGTGGCCGTACAGCGCGTTGGTCGGATCCGTCACCGAGATCGCGCTGAACTCGCCGGTGCCCGTATTGGTGGTGGGCGATGAAGCAACGTAGGTGGCGGTGGACTGCACGCTCATGAAGATCGCGTTGCCGTTGTCGTTGGTGGGCATCTGACGGGCAACGTCGACCTGCAGGAGTTGCTGGCCGGTATCGCCGCCATAGACCACCGCGCCGCTGCCGTTCTTCGCGAACGGCGGCGTGGACGACTGATAGCCCGCGAACAGGAACTGACCGTTGCCGTCGTCGGCGTTGGACAGGCCGAGCAGCTGGTTGTATGAGTCCTGCAGCGAGGAGGCGACCGAGGCGCGGTCGGCGTCGCTCATGGTGCCGTTGCCGGCTTGCACCACCAGCGTCTGGATGTTCTGGACGGTGGTGACGACGCTGTTGAGCGAGGTCAGTTCCATCGACAGGTTGGTGTTGGCCTGTTTGCGGGACGTGGCGTACTGGCTGTTGACCGCGCTGGATTGCGAGACCACCAGCGCCCGGGTGGCGCCCACCGGGTCGTCGGACGGTGTCAGGATACGGCGGCCGGTGCCAAGCTGTTGCTGCACATGCAGCAATGAACCTTGCTGGCTGTTCATCGAGGCCAGGCCGAGTTGGTAGAGCGTGGAGCTTGCAACGCGCATGTCTGTTCCTTTAGGAGATCCGGGTCTTCAGAAGCGATCAGCGGCCGATACCGATGATGGTGTCGAACAGCGTGGTGGCAGTCTGGATGACCTTGGCGTTGGCCTGGTAGAGCTGCTGGAAACGCAGCATGGAGACCGTTTCCTCATCCATGTTCACGCCCGAGACGGCTTGCTGCGCCGTCTGCACCTGGGTAGTGACGCTGTCTTGCGACGTCGACGCGATCTGCACTGATTTGGCGCGGCTGCCGACGTCGTTGACCAGCTGCGCGAAGGCGTCGTTGTAGCTCGACACGCCGCCGATGGTCTTGGTGGTTTGCAGCTTGGCCAGCGCGAGCGCGTTGCCGTTGTCGGACACACCGCTCAGGTTGGGCGCCAGCGTGAAGCTGTCACCGGTCTTGGGCGTGCCGTCGAAGCTGACCGTGACACCGTTGAACGAGTATTGCGTCGCGGTGCCGCTCGGGGTCGGGCCGCTGGTGGGCACGACCGGTGCACCGGTCGCATCGGTAAAGACGTAGTTGGCGCCGTTGTACTTTGCCGTGATCGTGGTAGCGGGCAGGCTGAAGCCTTGCGCGACATTGCTGACCTTGACCGTGCCGGTACCCGTGTTGGTGGTGCCTGCGCTGGCGCGCAGCGGGCCTGCGGCAGCAATCTTGGCGGGATCGGTAATGGCCATGTCCATGCCCGCGGCCACATTGCGGGTCGGCTGGATCTGGTAGGAATCATTGGCCGACATCGCCGTCGGGATCTTGACGTCCACGCCGTCCGCCGACAGCGTCAGCGGATAGGTGGCGGTAGCGCCCGCCTGGGTGGCCACGACCGTGTTGTCCGACATGCGCGTGAGCGAGTAGTTGGTGCCGTCGTAAGTCAGCGTGTAGTCGCTGGTGGTCAGCTGCGACGTATTGCTGATGCTGGCCGATACCAGCGAGGTGCCGGTATTCGAGCTCTTGGGCAGCGTGACGGGCGTGCCGAGCTTGAACAGGTTGCCGCCGATCTGGCCGGTCAGGTCCACGCCGAGCTTATGCTGGTCGTTGAAGGTCTGGGCCAGCGTCACCGAGAGCCGCCCGATGGCGTTCTGCGCGGGATCCAGCGACTCGGTGCGGAATTTGAGCAAGCCGCCGACGGAGCCGCCGGTGAGGGTGCTTTCGTCCATCTCGGTCACGTTACCGTTGGCCTGCGTGTAGGCGATCGTGGTACGCGACGGATCGGCCGACGATTGCACCGCCTTCAGGTCATAGGAGTTCGACCCCATCACCAGGGGCTGGCCGTTTCCGACGAACACGTTGTATGTATTGTCCTGCGGCACCACCTTGACGCCTACCAGCTGGTTCAGCTGCGAGACCATCTGGTCGCGCTGGTCGAGCAGGTCATTGGGCGGCTGGCCGCCGCCGGCAGCGGTGGCCCGCGTGATCTGGTCGTTAAGCTTGGCAAGCTGCTGGGAGTAGGCGTTGATCTGCGTCACCGAGCTCTGCAGCTGGGTATTGACGCCATCGCGCAATTGCTGGAAGTAAGAGTTGGCGGCACGCACCTGACCGGTGAGCGATTGCCCGGCATTGATCATGTTCTGGCGCGCGGCCGGATCCGCTGGCGTGTCCGACACCCCTTGCACGGCGGCGAAGAACTTCTGCATCAGGGGTGCGATGCCACCCGTCTGGTCGGCCAGCAGGTTGTCGATCTGGCCGATCTGGCTGGAGTACGTCGAGAGCTGGGCGCTGGCGGACTGGGCGCTGCGCAACTGGCCGGTCAGGAATTCATCATAGACGCGGACCACCGAGGTCGTGTTGGAGCCTTGGCCGTAAAAGCCGCTGCTGGTGTACTGGCCACCTGCGGACGCAATGATGGTGTTCTGCCGCGTATAGCCTGCCGTGGCGGCATTGCTGATATTGTGGCCAACCGTCGTCAACGCGTTCTGCGCCGTGTTCAGGCCGGAAAGTCCGATATTGAAGAGAGACATGCTCTAACCCCGCATCTGGTGGCTGCCGTGTGCCTGACCTGGCGATCCGTGCACCGTGGCCGCTTGTCGCGGAGCCTTCGATGCCGGTTCGCCGCTGCCGGACATGGACGGCGGTGAATGATGTAAGTAACGGCAGAAGTACAAGGAGACTTTAGAGCGCGGCGCCGACAATTTACGTCCGGCCGACCTGCGCCCCGCCAGGGCGCGGCATGCGCTCAGACGGGCACTTTCCGCATGATCCGGACCAGCTTCTCGCCGTAAGCCGGATCCGTGGCATAACCGGCACGCTGCAGGCCCCGGGCCGCATCGTCCGGCGTGGCCGCGGCCAACACCTCGGCGTAGCGCGGGTTGTTGCTCAGCAAGCGGCCATAGTCGGCAAAGGCTTCATCGTAGGAACCGTAGGCACGGAAGCGTGCGCGCACCTTTTGCGGCTGGCCGTCGACATATTCGGTGGTGGTGATTTCCGCGACCTGGCCCTTCCAGTTGGCGCCCGCCTTGATGCCGAAGACATTGAAGGTGGTGCTGCCGTCCGGGTAGGCAATCTCGCGCCGGCCCCAGCCGGATTCGAGCGCGGCCTGGCCCAGGATCAGCTTGGCCGGCACGCCGGTGGCGCGCGCCGCGGATTGCGCCGGCCCCGCCATGCGGGAAACGAAGGCGCTGATGTGGGCCGGCGTGTCTTCCGGCAACACGGCATTGCCGCCCTGCCAGGCACCGGTGTCCTGCGACTGGTATTGGCGCAGGCCCGCGGTGGGGTTCCAGCTGGTGCCGGCCACCACGCTGCCTGCGCGCGGCGCGTCCGCGTCGCCGTTGCGCATGTCCAGCGTGCGCGCAAGGCCGGGGGCCGCGTCGTCCATGCCCGCCTGCACGGCGGCCTGCTTGGCGGCAGCGCCGGCGAGCTCGGGCGGCAGGCCCGCGCCGCTGGCGCGCGCGAGCTGGCGCACCATGACGTCGGCCAGGCCGATGCCGCGCGTGGACATCTGCTGGGACAGCTGCTGGTCCATCATCGACATGTACAGCTTGGTCTGCTCGTTGTCGAACAGGCCATCCTGCGGCGTGGCGTCGCGCATGCTCTTGAGCACCATCTGCGTGAACACCGCCTCGAACTGGCGCGCGGCGGTGCGCAGCGTCTCCGGGGTGGCTCCGGTACGGGCACTTTGCTTGAGGCCTTCGAAGCCTTGCGTATCCAGGGCGAAGCGTTGCGAGAGTTCGGCCTGTGCGGCCACGCGGCTGGCTGACATGATCAGATGATCTCGAGGTCGGCGCGCAGCGCGCCCGCCGCACGCATGGCTTCAAGGATGGTCTGCAGGTCGGCCGGGGTCGCGCCCAGCGCGTTCAGGCCCTTGACCACCGCGGCCAGCGATGCGCCGGCCTTGACCATCTGCAGTGCGCCGCCTTCTTGCTTCATGTTGATCTGCGAAACCGGCGCCACCACCGTCTGGCCGCCACTGAACGGCGCCGGCTGGCTGATCACCGGCTGGGTATTGATCACCACAGACAGATTGCCATGCGCCACCGCGCAGTCGTCCACCGTCACGGCCTGGTTCATCACGATCGAGCCGGTACGCGCATTGAGGATGACCTTGGCGGCGGCCTTGGCGCGCGTGACCTCGATGTTCTCGATGCGGGCCATGAAGCCCACCCGCGCGCTCGGCGCCGCAGGCGTGCGCACCTGCACCACCCTGCCGTCCAGCGCGCTGGCTACGCCGCCGCCCATCGCGCGATTGATGGCCTCGACAACGCGTTCGGCCGTGCCGTAGTCGGTTTCGCGCAGCTCCAGGTTCAGGATGCCGCCTTCGGGCTGGAACGCGGGCACTGCGCGCTCCACGATGCCGCCATTGGCAATGCGGCCCACCGCCAGCTGATTGACCTGCACCTTGCTGCCGTTGGCCGACGCGCCCGCGCCGCCCACCAGCATATTGCCCTGCGCGATCGCGTAGACCTGGCCGTCGGCGCCCTTGAGGGGCGTCATCAGCAAGGTGCCGCCACGCAAGCTCTTGGCATTGCCCATCGACGACACCACCACGTCGAGCTGGCTGCCGGGCCGTGCGAACGGCGGCAGCGTGGCGGTGACCATCACCGCCGCCACGTTCTTGAGCTGCATGTTCTTGCCGGCCGGCAGGGTGATGCCGAGCTGCGAGAGCATGTTGGTCAGGCTCTGCGTGGTGAACGGCGTCTGCATGGTCTGGTCGCCGGTGTTATCCAGCCCCACCACGAGCCCATAGCCCACCAGCGGGTTGTCGCGCACGCCCTGGAAGTTGGCCAGGTTCTTCAGCCGTTCCGCATGCGATGCGCCTGCTAGCAGGCCCAGCGTCAGCGCCAGGAAGAGAGCGCGGACGAAGCGGCTGCGCGAGGCGGGGAACGAAGACAGGGACATGACGCGGTCAGTGATCAATACGGTGAAACATTGAGGAAGAAACGCTGCAGCCAGCCCATGTTCTGCGTCTCGTCGATATAGCCCTTGGCGGTGTACTCGATGCGCGCATCGGCCACCTGCGTGGACGGCACCGCGTTGTCGCCGGTGATCGTGCGCGGATTGACCACCCCGGAGAAGCGGATGTATTCCGCGCCCTGGTTGATGGCCATCTGCTTTTCGCCGGAGACAATGAGGTTGCCGTTGGCCAGCACTTCCAGCACCGTCACGGTGATGGTGCCGTTGAACGTGTTGGTGGCGCTGGCTCCGCCGCTGGCCTTGAGCGCATTGGCGCCGCTCATGGTTGCGTTCTGGGCGCTGCTGAACAGCCCGCCAAGCGCCCTTGGCACGGCATCGAAGGCCAGCGCGCTATTTGACGTGCGGCTGGCGTTGGTGCCGGAGTTCTTGCTGGCGTTGACGTTCTCGCTGATCACGATGGTGAGGATATCGCCCACGTTGCGCGGCCGGCGATCCTCGAACAACGGATTGCCCGCGTACGACGACTGGTAAATCGATCCGCTCGCCGGCGCCAGCGCGCGCGGCTCTGCGCGCGCGGAGGTGGGCAGCTGGACCAGCGGCTCGCGCGGCATCATCGCGCAACCTGTCGCGAAGCAGCAAAGGGCAAGCGCGCCCAGGCGAGTCAGCGAGGCAATCATGATCATCCCAGCTGGGTGAGGCGCTGCAGCATCTGGTCGGAGGTCTGCACGGCCTTGCTGTTGATTTCGTAGGCGCGCTGGGTCTGGATCATGCTCACCAGCTCTTCGACCACGTTCACATTGGACGCTTCGACGTAGTTCTGCTGCAGCGTGCCGGAGCCGTTCAGGCCAGGCACCGTGGTGTTCGGCGCGCCCGACGCATCGGTCTGCACGTACAGGTTCTCGCCCAGGCTCTCCAGGCCGGCCGGGTTCGCGAAGGTAGCCAGTTGCAGCTGGCCGACCTGCACGTTGGCGCTCGAACCGGGCTGGGTCACCGAGACCACGCCGTCGCGAGCAATCGTCAGCGCCGTGTAGTTGGCCGGCAGGGTGATGGCGGGCTGGATCACGAAACCGCTGGACGTCACCAGTTGGCCGTTCTGGTCGGCCTGGAACGAGCCATCGCGCGTGTAGGCAGTGGTGCCGTCGGGCATCGTGACCTGGAAGAAGCCCTGGCCGATCACGGCCACGTCCTTGCTGTTGCCGGTCTGCTGCGGATTGCCCTGGGTATGGATCCGCTCGGTAGCCACAGGGCGCACGCCGGTGCCCAGTTGCAGGCCGGACGGCAGCGTGGTCTGGTCCGAAGACAATGCGCCGGGCTGGCGGACGGTCTGGTACATCAGTTCCTCGAACACGGCGCGCCCACGCTTGAAGCCGTTGGTGGAAACGTTGGCCAGGTTGTTCGAGATCACGTCCATCTGCGTCTGCTGCGCATCGAGGCCGGTCTTGGCAATCCAGAGAGAGCGGATCATGTTTGTCCTCACAAGGCCGCCGCGAGCCGCGGCGGCACATCAATTCAAAGTTCAGTTATTCGAGAGCAGTTGATTAGCGCGCTGATCGTTGGTGTCAGCGCCCTGGATCATCTTCATCTGCATCTCGAAGCGGCGGGCGTTGGCGATCATGTCGACCATCGCCTCGACCGGGTTGACGTTGCTGCCTTCGATCGCACCGGAAATCACGCGGATGTTGGCGTCAACCTGCAGCGGCTGCGCGCCGGGGCGCAGCCGGAACAGGCCATCGTCGCCTCGGGCGATCGAATCGGGCGGTGGATTCACCAGCCGCAGCTTGCCCACCTGGGCCAGGCCCGCGGAGGTCTCGCCTGGGCCGCGTGCAGTGATCGTGCCATCGCTGCCGATGGTGATCTGCGCGCCCGGCGGCACCGCGATCGGGCCGCCATCGCCCATCACCTGCAGGCCGGTGCTGGTAACCAGCTGCCCGTCCGCCGACACCTGCAGCGAACCGGCGCGCGTATAGGCTTCCGTGCCGTCCGGTGCCTGCACCGTCAGCCAGCCGTTGCCCTGCAGCGCCACGTCCAGCGGACGCTCGGTGTAGGTCAGCGGGCCGGCCTTGAAGTCGGCGCCAGGCGTGGACGCCAGCGTGAATGCGCGCGTTGGCGAGGCTTGCCCCACCACCGGCACCGCGCGGAACATGTTGACCTGCGCGCGGAAGCCCGGCGTGGAAGTATTGGCCAGGTTGTTGGACACCGCGGCCTGCTGGTCGAGCGTCTGCTTGGCCCCCGACAGGGCGGTATAGATCATGCGGTCCATGGCGTCCCTTTAGTTCCTGGCCGTGCGGCTCGTCTTGCCAACGCTGCGCATTACAGGTTGACCAGCGTCTGCATGACGGTGTCCTGCGCCTTGATCGTCTGCGCGTTGGCCTGGTAGTTGCGCTGCGCCACGATCAGGCTGACCAGCTGGCCGGACAGGTCCACGTTGGATGCCTCCACCGCATTGGACTTGAGCGTGCCAAGGCTGCCGCCGGCCGCGCCGACCACGGCCTGGCCCGATGCGCCGGTCGCGGACCACACATTGTTGCCCTCCGGCTTCAAGCCCTGCACGTTGCCGAAGCCGGCCATCACGACCTGGCCCAGCGACTGCGTCTGCTGGTTCGAGTAGCTGCCAAGGATGGTGCCATCCGGCTGGATCGCGAAGCCGAGCAGGCTGCCCGCGGTATAGCCGTTCTGCACAGGCGGCTTGGTGTCGTTGGCACCGGCGAACTGCGTCGTGCCGGTCAGGTCCATCGCGATGGCCAGGGGTGCCGCACCGTTGGCTGCGGCAATGTTGATGGTGGTGGTAGCGCCTGCGGCCGGCGACTGCAGCGTGCCCTTCGAGTCGAACTTGAGCGTGATCGGCGCGCCAACCACGTTGCCCGCCGCGTCGGTCAGGTTCATCGTCCAGTCGGTGCCGCCGCCGCCGGGCGCCGGGAACGTGCCCGCGCCGGGCGTGCCCGTGGAGAAGTACGCCGTGAGCTGCTTGGCGTTGCCCAGCGAATCATAGACGGTGACGCCGGAGCTGTAGTTGAACATGCTCGACGTCGGCAGCGCGGCCGGCGTGCTGGCGAACGGCGTGGTCGGCACGGTGCTGCCGGAGTTCAGGTTGAAGGAGATGCCGAGGGTGGTGGTCGCCTTGGCGGCCATCGTGGTGTTCGGCACCACCAGCGGCTGCGGCTGCACAGCGCCGCCGCCCGTCGTGCCAGCCGGGTAGCCGGTCAGTTTCAGGCCTTGCGCGTTGGTGATGCTGCCGTCCTGCTGGCGCTGGAACTGGCCGTTGCGCGAGTAGAAGACCGAGCCCGAGGAATCGGTCAGGCGGAAGAAGCCATTGCCATTGGTGATGGCCACATCGAGCGCATTGCCGCTCGACTCGATATTGCCCTGGTTGAACGACTGCACCACCGAATTCACGGTCGTGCCCAAGCCGATCTTGGTGCCGGCGTACACGTCGGCGAACTGCGCGGTCGATTGCTTGTAGCCGACCGTGTTGGCGTTGGCGATGTTATTGCCGATGACGTCCAGATTCGATGCGGCGGCATTGATGCCGCTTACCCCTTGACCGAAACCCATGATTTTCTCCTAGTTACCTGACATCCTGCCGGCGCGTCTCGCGCGTGGCCACGTGATTAAAGAATGCGGCGCACGCCGTCGACCGGCGCGGTGCGGCCGCCGCCGATGTCGACCAGCACGCCCGTGGAGTCGCCACTGATGCTGTTGACCTTGCCGTAGACCAGCGCGACCGGCGCGACATCCTTACCGTTGGCGGTAGCGGTGACCTTGAAGCTGTAGTCGCCGTCGGCAACGGCGACGCCTGCATCGTTCTTGCCGTCCCAGGCGATGTCGTGCACGCCGGCGGTCTGGCCATTCATGTTGATGTTGCGCACCACGTTGCCGTTCGCGTCGACCACCTGGACCGTGACCGCATCGGCGGTGGACGGCAGGTCCACGCCGATCTGGCCCGGCACGCCGCTGGCCACCGTGGTGGCATTGCCCGGCACCATCACGGTGTGGCCAATCAGCGCTGCCGAATCCATCGCGCGGCTCGCGCTGACTTGCGACAGCAGCGAGTTCAGCGTGGTGTTCAAGGTCTGCATGCCGCTCACCTGGCTGATCTGCGCGAGCTGCGAGGTCAGCTGCGAGTTGTCCATCGGGTTAAGCGGATCCTGGTTGTTCATCTGCGTGACCAGCATCGTCAGGAAGTTGTTCTGCAGGTCAGCGGCGGAGGCGCTGCCGCTTTGCAGGGTATTGGCGATCCCGGCGGCGCTGGTGCTGCTGCCTGTGGAGGAGGTCGTGGTCATTGCGTATCCCGGTTTTACTGACCGATGGTCAGTGTCTTGAGCATCATGTTCTTGGCGGTGTTGAGGACTTCCACGTTGGCCTGGTAGGAACGCGAGGCCGAGATCATGTTGACCATCTCCTCCACCGGGTTAACGTTTGGCATCGTGACGTAGCCGTCGGCATTGGCCAGCGGATGCGTGGGGTTGTGCACCATGCGCGGGGGCGACGGATCTTCCACCACGCCCTCCACCTGCACGCCGCCCACGTCGTTCTGGCCTGGTGTGGCGGCAAGGCCGAACACCACTTGCTTGGCGCGGTAAGGCTGGCCGTTGGGGCCGACCGCACTGTCGGCATTGGCCAGGTTGGACGCGGTCACGTTCATGCGCTGCGACTGCGCAGCCATGGCCGAACCGGCGACTTCGAAGATGTTCATTGCGGGCATGGCGTGCTCACTGCTGGATGGCCGACAGCATGGTCTTGATCTTGGCGCTCATCACGGTCAGCCCGGACTCGAAGTGCACCGCATTGTCGGCAAAGGCGACGCGCTCGGTGTCCATCTCGACGGTATTGCCATCGATGCTCGACTGCATCGGGATGCGATAGTCGAGTTGCATCTTGTCGGCGAACGCAGACGTCACGCCCGGCAAGTGGCGCGCCGAGGTGGTGGACAGCGACACGCCTTCGGCTTGCTTTCCGCGCTCGACGCTTTGCGCCAGCGTGCTGGAGAAATCGAAGTCGCGCGCCTTGTAGCCGGGTGTGTCGGCATGGGCGATATTGGAGGCAATCACCGATTGCCGCTGGGTCCGCAAGCTCAGCGCTTCTTGTTGGAAGCGCAACGCCGCATCGAGTCTGTCAATCATGTCTGTGTCTCGCTGGAGGGGGAGAGCAACGAAGGTCGACCTTCTTCAGGTGTGCCATCTTAGGGGCGGCCCCTTCATGCCAATCGCACGAATAGGGCAAAGAAAACCGCGCATTTCGACTCGAGCAAGAACGCGGGGCTGCCTACAATAGGACCCGTTGACACGCACGCGGCACCCGCTTTCGCGGTGCAGCCCGCGTCGTTTCCTTGCCTGGATGTACACATGAACCCTCGTTTCCGGGCCGCCGCGGCGCGCGCCCTGCTCTGCGTGCTGGCCGCTGGCGGCACGCTGCCCGGCAGCGCCGGCGCGGCGCCGCCCTCGCCGTTCCCCGAAGACCCGGTGCGCGCCGCGGTCGAACAATTCCTTGAACGCCAGACTGCCGGCCTGCCCGGCAAGGCCACCATTCAGGTGGTGCCGCCTTCGGGCGGGCGCGCGCCGGATTGCCCGCTGCCCGAGCCGTTCCTGCCGCCGGGCGCGTCCCCCTGGGGCCGGGTCTCGGTCGGCGTGCGCTGCGCCGGCGAACGTCCCTGGACCCGCTACGTGCAAGCGCGCGTGTCGGTGGTGGCCGACTACTATGTGGCCGGGCGTAACCTGATGCCCGGCGAGGCCATCGATGCGGCCGATATGGAAGTCCGCCAAGGCGACCTGGCGTCGCTGCCGCGCGCGGTGGTGACGGATCCCGCACAGGTGACCGGCGCGGTGGCGGCCAACCGCATCGCCGCGGGTTCGCCAATGCGGATGGACCTACTGAAGAAGGCCATTGCCGTACGCCAGGGCCAGAACGTGACGGTGCTGGTGGAAGGCGATTCGTTCCAGCTCAGCAGCGAAGGCAAGGTCATGGCCGAGGCTGCGGTGGGCAACAACGTCCAGGTGCGGCTCAAGAGCGGTCAGGTGGTTAATGCGCTGGTGCGCAATGGCGACACGGTGGTGCTACAGCAATAGGAAATCGGGACGGCGACACCCGGAGTTGCGTACGCGTCTCATGAGCCGGCTCATGAGACAATATGGCGCGCTCCGGGGCCGGAAAAACGGCGCTGCGGCGTCGCAATTCGACCTAAAGTTTCGCCCGAAGCATCCGATAAGCCAAAGGTACCCAGCAAGGAATCATCGTGAAGATCAATCAGACCACCTCGTCGAGGCCGAGCGACGCCATCGACGGCGCCGTGCGCAGCGTGGCCGGCGCCCCCGGTTCGACGGCTGCTCCGGAGACGTCCAGCGTGCGCGTCAGCAGCCCCCTGTCGGCCCAGGTGCGCGAGATCGGCGCGCGCATGGTGGAAGACCATGACGACGATATCGACACCGCCAAGGTCGAAGAGATCCGCCAGGCTATTTCCGAAGGCCGCATCAAGATCGACCCAAGCAAGATCGCCGACGGCCTGCTCGCGTCCCTGCGCGAACTCAGCGGCGGCGCCTGACACCGCGGCTTGCTACGGGCCGCATCGCCAACCCCACCCTAAGATAGGCAAGCCATGAGCCAGTCCCTGATCCAGAATCTGCGCCGCGAAACCGAGCTCGCGCAGGAGTTCGCCACCGTACTAGGCGAAGAGAGAAGCCTGATCAAGGCCGGCGATTACCAGGCCCTTGCCGGGCTGCTGGAACGCAAGGTCGAACTGGCCGGATTGCTGAGTGCCCTGACGCGCACGCGCGAGGCACAAATGGGCGCCATGGGAATTCGCACCGGCGCGGGCGGCCAGCTGTTCGGGCGCCAGATCGATCCGTCGGTGGAAGCCGCATGGCGCACGCTGGTGTTTGCGGCACGCACTGCAAGCGACGCCAATGCGCTGAATGCCGCGGTTGTGGATGCGCATCTCGAGTTCACCGAGGAAGCGATCCTGGCGTTGCGGCAACGGGGTGACAACACGACGCTCTACGGGCGCGACGGGCGCACGCAGACCGGGCCGCAAGGGGTCAGCCTGGCCAGTGGTTGAATTTGGTAGTTCATGGCATCTCGTTCTTGCGAGTGCCCGTCCTCTCCCCCGGCCCCTCTCCCACAAGTGGGAGAGGGGAGCAAGCCAGCGGGAACAGAGGACGATTGGGATGGTGAAACTGCCTTTGACTTTAGGCTGTTGACGTTGAAGTTAAGCCGTTGAAGCTAAGACGTAGCAGCGAAGCAACCACAGCCCCCCTCACCGAAACCCAACCGTCACCTCATTGGCCTGCCCAATCAAGACCGGCGTCAACGCGCCCTTTCCCGGCACCTGAAAAGCAAACACAAAGCCTTTGGCGGCGTCATCCCCGCTAAACGCCTCGGTCAGCCCCTCAGCCCCCGACAGCAATACACATCGTTGCGCATTGCATAGGTAAGCCTGCAGTTCATTCGGCGGCGTACGCGAGAAGCTATAGCGCCACCGCACCGTCGTGATCGCGCCCTGCGCCTGCGGCAAATAACCGGTCGGTGAAATCGGGACGGAAACGGTGCGCAAGCCTCTGCTGTACAGCGCGGGCCCGTTCACCGAAGCCGACCAGCTATGCAGCGCCTGCCCGCCAGGCGCTGCCAGTGCCGGGCAGCACGCCACGGCCAGCGCCGCCGCGGCGAAGCGCTTGGGCCAGCCGCTCACAGCAATCCGCGCAACTGCGAACGCAGCCGTGTAATCGCCTGGCTACGGATCTGGCACACGCGCGACTCGGTGACTTCCAGCACCGCGCCGATTTCCCGCAGGTTCAGCTCCTGGTCATAGCACAGCGACAGCACCAGCTTCTCCCGCTCGGGCAGACGCTCGATGGCGCGGATCAGCGCTTCGCGCATACCGCTCTCCATCAGCACAGTGAGGGGGTTGCCGTCATCGCTCACGCTCAGGTGCCGGTCCAGGAAGTCTTCTTCGCCGGAGCGCTCGAAGTCTTCATAGTGCAGCAACTGGCAGCCATAGACCTCGTTGAGCAGCGTCTGGTATTCGTCGAGCGGCAGCTCCAACTCCTGCGCCACTTCGGAATCGAGCGGCGCACGGCCCAGCGTTTGCTCCAGGCCGCGCACGGTGCGCTCGATCCGCCGCGTGAACTGGCGCAGGCTGCGCGACTGCCAGTCGTTGGCGCGCACCTCGTCGAGCATGGCGCCGCGAATGCGCTGGCTGGCGTAGGTCTCGAAACGCGCACCGTGGGTGTCTTCATAGCGCTTGGCGGCGTCAAGCAGGCCAATCATGCCGGCCTGGATCAGGTCATCGAGCTGCACGCTGGCCGGCAGCTTGGCCGCCAGTTGCAAGGCGATGCGACGCACCAGCGACGCATGCGCCGTCACGGTATCAGTCTGTTCGAGCTTTCCCTGAATCGTATACATGGTGGAATTCTCGTGAGTCCTAGCTTGCAGGGCCCGGCGCTTAAGCCAGGGCCGTGGCCGTCGGCGCCATCGGCGCCGACAGGGTTGAACGGGGATCGGTGGACATTGGCCAACTGGCAATGCCCGTGGCAATTCGGCGTAATGCGGCAGTGGCGGGCGCGGCCGGGAAGGCCTCGACCACGCAACGGCCCAATGCGGTACTGCGCTCAACCAGCGGATCGTGCGGCAGGCTGCCTGCGGGACTGGCCTCAACGCCAAGGTACTGGCTGGCGGTACGGGCCAGGTTGCCCAGCACCGCACTGGCGGCGGCGTCTCCGGCGGCGGCATTGATCACCAGGTGGAAACGCCGGCAGGCGTAAAGGTGATTGAGCTGCTTGATGCAGGCGTATGCGGCCTTGATCGAGGCCGGCTCCGCGCGCAGCACCACCACGAGGTTGTGCGCCGCGCCAGCCATTTGCGACAAGCCGCCATCCGCATCGCGGCGGGCATCGCTGAGCACGGTGCGAAACGACTTGAGCAACTGCAGGTCGCCATTGGCCTGGGGGCTGCCCGGCAGCACGGCGATGGTGCCGGCAGGACGCTTGCCGAGCGCGGCATCGAGCATCACTGCGCCGCCCAGCACCGCGGCCAGGGTGCCTTCCGGCATGGCGCCGGCAAGCCGCGTGGCGCGGGCGCCGAAGCGGTCCTCATCGACGAGCAGTACGCGTTCACCTTGCAGGGCAAGGGCGTTGGCCAGCCCCAGTGCCACCGTAGTGGCGCCGGCACCGGCATCGCTTGCGACCACGGCAATGCGGCGCGTGGCGCGGGGCGCCAGCATGCGCCGCAGGCTTTCCGCCTGGTCGGATGCGAGTGAATTCACGGCTTATTCTCCCTGTGCCAGCGTCTCGAACACGCGGCTTGCGCTCATGCGCGCCTCGAGCAAGCCGCCGGCGCCGCCCAGCTGGAACGTCTCCGGCGGGGCTTCCTGAACAACGGGCTGCGCGGCGCGGCCGCCACGGGCCGGATAGTTTTCCAGCACGTCGAGCAAGGCCAGCAGGCGGCCGATGCCTTCGACCAGCACGGCGGCGCCGCAAGCCTGGCGAGCCGGCGCACGGCCGGTCAGCCGCGCCAGGAATGCGCCGACCGAATCGTCGCTGGCCTGCTCGAGGCGCAGCGCGGCCACGCCCATCTGCAGCGCGAGCAAGCGGGCGCAGGCCTGCGCTTCGGCCTGTGCGGGTTCATTGCCGCCGTCACCTTGGCCCAGGTGGTCCAGCGCATGGCGCAGCGTGCGCAGTTGCGCTTCGCCGGCCTCGGCCCAACGGGCCCAGCGGGCCAGTTGCGCGCCCTCGGCGGACAGCGCCGGGTCGCACAGCAGGTAATGCACAGCGAGCGTCTGGCCGTTCTCGCGGTCGACCACGCGCGACACCAGCAAACCTGCCTCGGTACCGCCCTCGGCGCCAGCGCGGGCGCCGCGTGCCTGGCCTTCGAGCACACGAACCGGGCTTTGCGCGATCCACTGCACAGCATCGCGGCCGCGATAGTCCATGTCTTGCACGGCGTGGAAGGTCAGCGTCTCGGCCAGCGCATCGAGCTTGACGGCAGCCCCGCCGCTGGCCACGCGGGTGGTCTTGCGCGCGGTGGCCAGCCAGCGCTCACCCGCTTGCTGCCAGCGTGCCAGCGTGGGGGCGGCAGGCATGGCGTCGAGTACGTTGACCACAGTACGGGCGGCGGCGATGGCGGCGCACAGGGTGGCGGCATCAGCCTCCCATCCGCCCTGGCCGCCTTGCAGCGCCGGGCCGGTGCGGCCGGCGGGCGCGGCGGCGGCCGCCAGCGGCAGGCCGTCGCGGTCCGCCAGGAACAGCGTGTGTTGCCAGGGGCGCGGCGCGCGCCGTCCCGCCACCGGCGTGGCCACCGTGGCGCTCAGCGACAGCACGAAGCGGTCGCAATGGCGGGCGAGGTCGCGGCAGGCGGCCTCGCGCACTTGCTGCGCCATCAGGCGCGGCGAGGGTGCGCCCTCATTGCGTTGCTGCCACAGCGAGCGGACCAGCTCAAAGCTATAGCTGCCAGCGTTCAGTTGCTCCACGCAATCGCCCACCGCGTTGGCGCTGTCGGTCAGCGAGCGCAACATGCCGTCGGCACCGCCGGGGCTGGCCGCGCGCGTAGCTTCGCTATCGTCCTGCGCGGGCATGGCGCGGCGCGCGGCTTCCGCGTCGGCAAACACCGAGCCGCGGCGCGGCGTCTGGAAGGCACGCTCGACAAGGGCCGCGCCGTTGGCGAGCTCAAGGTGCTCGGGCACGCGCTGGCCCGTGGAGGCGTAGTACACCGGCAAGCGGTGGCGGATCACCACGTCGAGCACGGAGCCCAGGTGCGTGGCCTCGTCCAGCTTGCTGACGATGCAGCCGTCGATGCCGCCGTCGGGCGTGGCATCGTGGCGGTAGGCGTGGACGACTTCGTTGAGCGTGTCGCCATGGCTGGCGCCGTTGAGCAGCAGGATGCGCTGCACCGGCGCCTGCACGCCGGCCAGCATGGCAATCTGCTCGGACAGGTTGCGGTCGCGCTGGCTCATGCCCACGGTGTCGATGATCACCAGGTGCTTCTCGGTCAGCGCCGCCAGCGCAAAGCGCAGGTCGGCCGCGTCCTTGACCGCGTGCACGGGCACGCCAAGGATGTCGCCGTAGATGCGCAATTGCTCGTGCGCGCCAATCCGGAACGTGTCGGTGGTCAGGAGCGCCAGGCGTTCCGGGCCGTGCTTGAGCACGAAGCGCGCGGCGAGCTTGGCGGTGGTGGTGGTCTTGCCAACGCCGGTGGGACCGACCAGCGCCAGCACGCCACCCTGGGCAAAGAGCGCATCTTCGTCGTTCAGCACCGGCACCTTGCGGGCGAGCTCCTGGCGGATCCAGGTCATGGCGGCAGGCCGGTCATGGCCCAGCGGCAAGTGACCCAGCAGCGAACGGGCGAGCTGCCCGGAGAAGCCAGCGGTCACTAACCAGGTAAACAGCGAATCGCGCAACGGGTCTCCGCCTATCGACGGCAGGCTGTGCGTGCCCACGCCGGAGAACTGGCGCTCCATCATGGCGCGCATGGTCTGCAGTTCGCCGCGCAGGTCGCCAAGGGCGCCGTCGACAGCGACCGCGGCAGCCGGCGGCGGCGTGAACACCGGCGCGTTGCTGGAGATGGCGCCGAGATCGGTGTCGCGCATCGCGACAATCTCCACGCCACCTTCAACGGTGCGGTTGGACAGCACCACCGCGTCCGGACCCATCGCCTCGCGCACCTGGCGCAAAGCCTCGCGGCCATTGGCCGCCACGAATTTAGCTACGCTCATTTTGCGAAACCCCTCACGCTGTGCCACCGATCATGGCGGTGATCCTGATATTTCGGTTGTCCGGCACCTCGGCATGCGAGAGCACCTTGAGTTGCGGCATAGTCCGGCGCAGGAAGCGCGCCAGCAACGGGCGCAGCGGATGCGGCACCAGCAGCACCGGATCCAGCCCCAGATGTTCTTGCCTGGTCACCGCGGCTTGCGTCTGCTGCAGCAGCGCATCGGCCAGGCCCGGCTCGATGCCGCCGCCGTTGGTGAGCGCTTGCGACAGCACGCGCTCCAAGCCAGCGTCCAGGCCGATGACCTGGAGGTCGGCGCCGTTGGGGAACCACTGCTGGGTAATGGCACGGCCCAGCGCCACGCGCACCAGCGAGGTGAGCTCGTTGGGATCACTGACCTTCGGCGCGTGCTCGGCCACCACGTCCAGCACGGTGCGCATGTCGCGGATCGGCACGCTTTCGTCCAGCAGGTTCTGCAGGATCTTCTGCAGCGCGGTAAGCGTGATGACCTTGGGAACCAGGTCTTCGGTGAGCTTGGGCGATTCCTTGGCGATGCGGTCGAGCAGCGCCTGCACTTCCTGGCGGCCAAGCAGTTCAGCCGCGTGCATGTGGATCAGGTGGTTGAGGTGAGTGGCCACTACCGTGCTTGCGTCCACCACGGTGTAGCCGTAGGTCTGCGCCTGCTCCTTGAGGCCGCTCTCGATCCACACCGCGGGCAGGCCGAAAGCCGGGTCCTGGCTGGGCGTGCCCGGCAGCGCGCCGGACACCTGGCCAGGGTTGATCGCCATCCACTGCCCGGGCGCAGCTTCGCCGCGGCCGATCTCCACGCCCTTGAGCGTGATGCGGTAGGCGTTGGGCTTGAGCTCCAGGTTGTCGCGGATATGCACCACCGGCACCAGGAAGCCGATCTCCTGCGCCACCTTCTTGCGGATGCTCTTGATGCGCCCGAGAAGCTCGCCGTTCTGCGCGCGGTCCACCAGCGGGATCAGGCGATAGCCCACTTCCATGCCGAGCGGATCGACCAGGGTGACATCGTCCCAGCTGGCTTCGGTCGATTCCGGCGCCACCGCGGGAGCGCGTTCCTCGCGCTTCTTTTCCTGCGCCTGCGCCACGTCGCGGCGTGCCACATAGCGGCCGAACCACACCAGCGCACCAGCAAAGGCCAGGAAGGCGAAGTGCGGCATGCCCGGGATGATGCCCATCATGCCAATGATGGCGCCGGTCAGGTAGAGCACGCGCGGATTGGAGAACAGCTGGCCAGTCAGCTGCTGGCCCACGTCCTGCTCGTTGGAGACTCGCGAAACGATCACACCCGCGGCGGTGGAAATCACCAGCGCCGGGATCTGTGCGACCAGGCCATCGCCGATGGTCAGCAGCGTGTAGTTGCGCACCGCGGTGGCGAAGTCCAGGTCATGCTGCACCATGCCCACCACCATGCCGGCGCCGACGTTGATGAACATGATCATCAGACCCGCCACGGCATCGCCGCGCACGAACTTGCTGGCACCGTCCATCGCGCCGTAGAAGTCCGATTCCTGCGAGACCTCGGCGCGACGCTTCTTGGCGCCTTCTTCATTGATCAGGCCAGCGTTGAGGTCGGCGTCGATCGCCATCTGCTTGCCGGGCATGGCGTCGAGCATGAAGCGCGCGCCAACTTCGGCGATACGCCCGGCGCCCTTGGTGATGACCATGAAGTTGATCACCACCAGGATCGCGAACACCACGATGCCCACCGCAAAGTTGCCGCCGACCAGAAAGTGGCCGAAGGCCTCGATCACCTTGCCCGCGGCATCCGGCCCGGTGTGCCCTTCCATCAGCACGACCCGGGTCGAGGCCACGTTAAGCGACAGGCGCAGCAGCGTGGTGAACAGCAGCACCGCCGGGAAGGCGGCGAAGTCCAGCGCCTTCTGCGTGTACATGCCCACCAGCAGCACCATGATCGACAGGGCGATGTTGAACGTGAACAGCAGATCCAGGATAAAGGGCGGCAGCGGCAGGATCATCATGCCGAGGATCATGATGATCAGCAGCGGGCCGGCCAGGGCCTTCATCTGCCCGCCTGTCTGGCCCCCCGGCAGTTTGAACAGCGAGGTCAATGCGTTCATGCTTGGCTTTCCGGTACGGCTAACTCATCCGGCACCAGCAGATCGGAGGGTGCCGCCGGATGCGGGCCGCTGCTGTGGTGCCAGTGCTTCAGTTGATAGACCCAGGCCAGGACTTCGGCCACGGAGGTGTACAGGCCGGCAGGGATTTCCCTGCCCAGCTCTACGTGACGATGCAGCGCGCGCGCCAGCGGCGGCGCGGACAGCAACGGCACGCCGTTCTCGACGGCAATCTCGCGAATGCGCGCGGCAATCGCGTCACTGCCCTTGGCGACCACGCGCGGCGCGCTCATGCGGCCTTCTTCGTAGCGCAGCGCCACGGCGAAGTGGGTGGGGTTGGTGACCACCACATCCGCCTTCGGCACTTCCGACATCATGCGGCGCTTGGCCATGGCCCGCTGCTGCTGGCGGATGCGCCCCTTGATGTGCGGGTCGCCTTCGCTATCCTTGTGCTCCTGCTTGACCTCTTCCTTGGTCATGCGCAGCTTCTTGTAAAAGGTCCAGTACTGCCAGGGCACGTCGAGCGCCGCTACCAGCACCAGCGAACCCGCCACCATCGCGCAGCCGCTCAGCACCATCTCCAGCATGTGCAGCAGCGCTTCGTGGATCGGCGCACTCATCAGCGCGATGGCCTCGGGCAGCCGCCGCCACAGCACCCAGCCGGCCACGCTGCCAACCAGCAGCGCCTTGGCAATGGCCTTGACCAGCTCCACCAGCGACTGTGAGGAGAGCAACCTGCCCAGCCCCTTGAGCGGCGAGAGGCGGGAGAAATCCGGGGCGAAAGACTTCGCGGAGAACATCCAGCCGCCCAGCAGCATGGGCCCGGCCAGCGCTGCCGCGCCAAAGAACAGCAGCAGCGGCAGGAAGGCCAGCAGACCCTCCCAGACCGCGATGCCAAAGCGCGACATCATGCGCGTGGTGTCGAAGGCAATCGCCGGCTCGAAGGCCAGGCTGGCGTGCAACACGGCATCGAGCTTGCTGGCAAGCGTGCCGCCCAGCGTCCACAGGCCCACTACGCCGCTCATCAGCATGATCAGCGTGGCGAGCTCGCGCGAACGCACGACCTGCCCCTCTTCGCGCGCCTTTTCCAGGCGTCGGGCTGAGGCGGGTTCGGTTTTCTCGAGATCGCTTTCTTCGGACATGGCCGCTCCGTTACGAAGCGGCATGCGGCCGTTCGTCAGGATCGATTATCGGAGCGCAGACCGGCGGGCATTAGCCGGAATAGGACTGGGATTCTGGCGCTGTTTGCGCGATGGCGCCGCTTGGGCGCGGCGCGCGGGGGATGGCCGGCATGCGCGATGCGCAGCCCTCGCCTTGGCGGCGAGGGCGCTCCGGCAGTGCACTCCGCGCAAGGGGTCCACGCGGGATGGCGCGGCGCCGCTAGCGGCGCCACGGTCCATGCCTGGCGATCAGAAGCCCAGGCTGGCGAGCAGGTCGTCGACCTGCGACTGGTCGGAGACCACGTCGGCCTTGCCTTCGGGGTTGACCTGCGGCCCATTCATCAACGTAGCCGGCGCTTCCACGCGGCGATCGGCCGGGACATTGTCGATCAGCACCTGCAGCAGTTCCTGCTCCAGGGAGTGGATCATGTCCATCATCTTCTTGATGACCTGGCCGGTCAGGTCCTGGAAGTCCTGCGCCATCATGATGTCGAGCAGGTGGCTGCCCGTGGCACGGGCCTGCTGCGGCACGTCGGTCAGGAAGGCGCGGGTGTCGAGCACGAGCTCGCGTGCGTCACCCAGCTCCACCGGCGTTTCGAACCAAGCTTCCCAGCGCTTGTCGAGCGCCTCGGCCTGCTTCTCCATGCCGGACTGGATCGGCTGCGCCAGCTCCACCGCGGTCAGCGTGCGCTCGGCAGCCTGCTCGGTCATGGAGGCGATATAGCTGAGCCGGTCGCGCGCATCGGGGATGGCCTGTGCGGCACGCTCGATTTCCTTGTCGAGCCCCAATTCGCGCATATTGTCGCGCAGCATCCGTGTCAGGGCGCCAATGCGCTGGAACAGCTGCTCGGCAGATTCGTTGCTGAGAGTCGGAGTCGTCGACATGTCGCCCACCTTATGCCCCTTCCTTCGCCAGTTTCTCGAAGATCTTGGTAATTTTCTCGTCGAGCGTCGCTGCCGTGAACGGCTTGACCACATAGCCGTTCGCGCCGGCCTGTGCCGCGGCGATGATGTTCTCCTTCTTGGCCTCTGCCGTCACCATCAGCACCGGCAGCTTGGCCAGCGGGCCTTCGGCGCGAATCGCCTGCAGCATGCTCAGGCCGTCCATGTTCGGCATGTTCCAGTCGGAAATGACGAACTGGAAGCTGCCGTCCTTGACTTTCTCCAGGCCCGCGGCGCCGTCTTCGGCTTCCTCGACGTTGGCAAAGCCCAGTTCCTTAAGCAGGTTGCGGATGATGCGACGCATGGTGGGGAAGTCATCGACCACCAGGATCTTCATGTTCTTGTCCACTCTAACGGCTCCAATACAGTTGTGGAAAGTTGCTGTGATACTTGCGCTGGCCAGGCCGGCATGCGGCCGGGCCAGCGCTTGTGCCCTGTCAAACTCGCTGCGCGCGTGCCCCGAAGGTGGCCAGGCGTGCCATCACGCGCTGGCTCATCGCGTGCAGCGGTACTACCTCATGCACCCCGCCGGCGGCAATCGCCTCCTTGGGCATGCCGAATACGATGCAGCTGCTTTCGTCCTGCGCCAGGTTGTAGGCGCCGGCCTCGCGCATGCGCAGCATGCCTTGCGCCCCGTCCTTGCCCATGCCCGTCAGCATCACGCCGATGGCGTTCTTGCCGGCGTGCCTGGCGGCCGAATCGAACAACACCTCGACCGACGGCCGGTGGCGGTTGACCGCCGGCTCCTGCGACAGGTGGGCCACATAGTTGGCCCCACTGCGCGCAAGCAGCAGGTGCGAGTCGCCCGGGGCAATATAGGCGTAGCCGGGCAGCACGCGCTCGCCGTGCTCCGCTTCCTTGACCGTGATCCGGCACAGGCCGTCCAGGCGCTGCGCGAACGAACGCGTGAAGCCGGCCGGCATATGCTGGACGATCAGCACGGCGGGGCAATCGGGCGGCATCGGCATCAGGAAGTCCTTGATGGCCTCGGTGCCGCCGGTGGACGCCCCGACGATGATCAGCTTCTCCGTGGACAGCAACGGGCTGCGCAGCATCGGGGTAGCCGGCGCAGCCGCCTCCCCGCTGACGGGTGCCTTGCTGCGGATGCGCGCGCGCGACGCGGCGCGGATCTTGTCGGCGATGGTGTCGGTGTAATCCATCAGGCCGTCGCGGATGCCGAGCTTGGGCTTGGTGACGAAATCCACCGCGCCGAGCTCCAGCGCGCGCATCGTGATTTCCGAGCCGCGCTCGGTCAGCGACGACACCATCAGCACCGGCATCGGGCGCAGGCGCATCAGCCGCTCTAGGAAATCCAGCCCGTCCATGCGCGGCATTTCCACGTCCAGCGTAAGCACATCCGGATTCAGGCGCTTGATCAGGTCACGCGCCACCAGCGGATCAGGGGCGGTACCAACCACCTCCATATCGCTCTGGCTGTTGATGATCTCCGTCATCAGGCTGCGTATCAGCGCGGAGTCATCCA
This sequence comes from Cupriavidus sp. UME77, assembly GCF_014170355.1. Lineage (NCBI taxonomy): Bacteria > Pseudomonadati > Pseudomonadota > Betaproteobacteria > Burkholderiales > Burkholderiaceae > Cupriavidus > Cupriavidus sp. UME77. The sequence goes on along the minus strand of NZ_LZZU01000045.1, from coordinate 86,136 downwards.
CGCACAATACCTTGATCTTGGCCGCAGTCATGTCTCGAAAAAATCCTTGTCGTATCAGGAAACGGCAGCCGATGGCGCGCGCCGCGAAAACAGTTCCGCGCCGCCCTTTGCCGGCGTCGTCGCGGAGCTGGCAATGGCGCGTGCCAGCGCGCGTTCGTTGCGCTCGACCACCACCTGGTCGTCCTGCCGGGTGAGCCGGCGCACCAGCGCCAGCCCGGTAAGCGGGAAATAGCTGACGCGGCGCGCGTGCGGGCCGCGCAGGTCCTGGGCGGCCACGCGGATCTCCTCGGCCTTCAGGTACCTGAGCACGAACTCGGCGTTGCGATCGCCGATATTGAGCGTGGTCATGTTGGCCAGCACCGCGCCGCCGCCGAACACCTTGGCTTCGAGCCGCTCACGGCGCGCGCCCATCTTCAGCAATTCGTTGATCAGCACTTCCAGCGCGTAGGAGCCGTAGCGCATCGATGCGGAGAGCAGCCGATCCGCACCCGCACCCGCACCATCGTCGTCCGGCAGCATGAAGTGGTTCATGCCCCCTACCCCGGCCGTCTCGTCGCGGATGCATGCCGCTACGCACGAGCCGAGCACCGTGGTCAGCACCACGTCCTCGCGGGTCACGTAATACTCGTTGGGCAGCAACTTGATGGCTTGCTTGCCGAATTCGCGGTCAAAGTAGCTGCGGGTGGCGATCGCCTCGGGCAATTGGGGCGTGCGCATCACGATCCTCCCAGCCGGGCCGACTGCGGCGCCAGTTCGTAGACAGTCTGCCCGCGCAGCTGGAAGGCGCGCGTCACGTAGGAGAAATTCTCGGAGTGGCCCGCGAACAGCAGCCCGTGCGGCTTGAGCAGCGGCACGAAACGCTCCAGGATCTTGCCCTGGGTAGGCTTGTCGAAATAGATCATCACGTTGCGGCAGAAGATCGCGTCGAACTTCTCGCGAATACCCCAGTCCGGCGCCAGCAGGTTGAGCGGCTCGAAACTGATGGTGCCCGCCAGTTCTGGCTTGACCTTGACCGCGCCGGCGCGCTGGCCGGTGCCCTTGAGGAAGAAGCGCTTGAGCCGCTCCGGCGAGAGCTTGTTCACCTGCTCGGCCGTGTAGACACCGGAGCGGGCCTTGGCCAGCACCTGGGTGTCGATATCGGTTGCCAGCACCGTGGCGGCGCGCTCGCCGAGCGCCTCGGCCAGCGTGATGGCGATCGAGTAGGGTTCCTCGCCGGTGGACGCGGCCGAGCACCATACCGAGTAGGGCCGGCCGGTCTTCTTGGCGTGCTCCGCCAGCAAGGGGAAGTGATGGGCTTCGCGGAAGAACGACGTCAGGTTGGTGGTGAGCGCGTTGGTAAAGAACTCCCACTCGTCCGAGCCGTCGTCGGCATCCAGCATCGCCAGGTAAGTGCCGAAATCGACCAGCTGCAGCGTGCGCAGCCGTCGCGCCAGCCGGCTGTACACCATCTCTCGCTTGTGGCTGCCAAGCGAGATGCCCGCGCGGCGATGAATCATCGCGCGGATCTTCTCGAAGTCCCGCTCGGTCAGCAGGAAGTCACGCGGCTCGTCGCGCCGCAGGGAAGCGGGCTGCGCTGATTGCGGGCCGGCGGCAAAGGCGGTTGGGCGAGGCTGCGTCATGTGTTGCAAGGGCTTTGGGCCGTGGTCTTACTGGGGCTTGCTCTGGTGAACTCTGGCGGATCCGCGCGGGATCAGGCGAGTTCGGCTTCGACCAGTTCCATTTCGGCACTGGTCATCAGCTTCTCGATGTCGATCAGGATCAGCATGCGGCCGTCGACAGTGCCAAGGCCGGTCAGGTGATCGTTGGAAACCGAGACGCCGAACTCCGGCGCCGGCTTGATGGCTTCGCCGGTCAGGGTCAGCACGTCCGATACGCCATCCACCACGATGCCAACCACACGGCCGGCGATATTGAGGATGATGACCACGGTCTGGTGGTCGTAGCGCACGTTGCCCAGGCGGAACTTCAGGCGCAGGTCCACGATCGGCACGATCACGCCGCGCAGATTGGTCACGCCCTTGATGAAGTCAGGCGCATTCGCCAGGCGGGTCACCGCGTCGTAGCCGCGGATCTCCTGCACCTTGAGAATGTCGATGCCATACTCTTCGCTTCCCAGCGTGAAAACCAGGAACTCCTGCCCGGAAGCTTCGCTCCCGGGGGTATCGATGTGTCCGATGCCGGCCATGATGTCTTGTTCTCCTGAGCGTTAAGCAAGCGCCGGGTCTTGGCGGCGCACTCCGGTGCGCTGCAGCGCGCCGACGTCCACGATCAGTGCCACGCTGCCGTCGCCAAGGATGGTGGCGGCGGAAATGCAAGGCACCTTGCGGTAGTTGGTTTCGAGATTCTTCAGCACGACCTGGTGCTGGCCGATCAGTTGGTCCACCAGCAGCGCGAAGCGCTTGCCTTCGGCCTGCAGGATCACGGCGATGCCCTGGGTGGGCTCGTGCACGGCTTCGGCCACGTTGAACACGCGGTGCAGCTCCAGCAGCGGCAGGTACTCGCCGCGCACATGCATCACGCGGTCGTTGTTGGCAGCCGTGTGGACGTCTTCCGGCTTGGGCTGCAGCGACTCCATCACGCAGTTCAGCGGCAGGATGAAGGTCTCGGCGCCCACCTTGACGGACATGCCGTCCAGGATCGCCAGCGTCAGCGGCAGCACGATGCGGGTGGTGGTGCCCTGGCCGGGACGCGAGGTGACCTCGACGTGGCCGCCCATTTCCTGGATGTTCCGCTTGACCACGTCCATGCCCACGCCTCGGCCGGACAGGTCGGTCACCGCTTCGGCGGTGGAGAAGCCCGGCGCGAAGATCAGTTGCCAGACTTCATCGTCGCTGATGTTCTCCGACACCGGCAGGCCATTCTGCAGCGCCTTGGCGAGGATCTTGTCGCGGCGCAGGCCGCCACCGTCGTCGCTCACTTCGATGACGATGTTGCCACCGTGGTGCTGGGCCGACAGGATCAGCTGCCCGGTGGGTTCCTTGCCCGCGGCAACGCGCAAGTCCGGTGTCTCGATGCCGTGGTCCAGGCTGTTGCGCACCAGATGGGTCAGCGGGTCGATGATGCGTTCGATCAGGCTCTTGTCGAGCTCGGTGGCCTTGCCGAAGGTGACCAGGTCGATCTGCTTGCCCAGCTTGGCGGCGAGGTCGCGCACCAGGCGCGGGAAGCGCGAGAAGACGTAGTCCATCGGCATCATGCGGATCGACATCACCGCTTCCTGCAGGTCGCGCGCATTGCGCTCGAGCTGGCCCATGCCGGAGAACAAGCGGTCGAACAGCACCGGATCGAGCGCGGATGCGGTCTGCGCCAGCATCGATTGCGTGATGACCAGCTCGCCCACCAGGTTGATGATCTGGTCCACCTTTTCGGTGGGCACGCGGATGGAGCCGTTCTCCTGCGCGTGCGCGGCCGCGGCGGGCTGTGCCTTGGCTTTTTCCTTGGCGGGAGCGGGCGCGGCCGGAGCCTGCGCCGGTGCGGCGGCCGCCGGCGCGGGCGCTGCAGCCACAGCAGCCGCGGCTACCGGCTCGGCCGCTGCGGGCGCCGGCGCATCCGCCGCTTCCACGACGATCTGGTCGCCGTCGACGACGAAGCAGCACACCGCGATGATGTCATCGGCGCTGCACTGGCTCGACAGCCATACGGTGAGATCGCCGCCCTCTTCCTTCTGTCCGGTGATCTCGCCCAGGTTGGCGAGTTCCTCGCGCAACAGCGCCTGGTCCGAAGGCGACACCTTGACCAGCGTCACCTTCAGGCCGCCGCCGGCGGGTGCGGGTGCGGCCGTTGCCGCGGCTGCCGCTGCGGCAACAGGCGCAGCCGGGGCGGGTGCCGGCGTGCCGCCCGCGGCCTCGAGCGCCAGTTGTTGAAGAACGGCGCAGATACGCGCCAGCGTTTCCGGATCGGGTTCCGTACCGTTACGGTAGGCGTTGAGCTGATCTTGCAACACGTCCTTGGTTTCCAGAAAAGTGTCGATGATGGTCCGGGACAACGCCAGTTCCCGCCGCCGCGTACGGTCAAGCAGGTTTTCCAGCAGGTGCGTGGTTTCGGTCAGGGCGGCGAAGCCGAACGTGGCCGCGCCGCCCTTGATAGAGTGCGCCGCGCGAAAAATCGCGTTGAGCTCTTCTGCATCGGGGGATTCGAGATCCAGCCCAAGCAGCAGTTGCTCCATTTCCACGAGGAGCTCTTCCGCCTCCTCGAAAAAGGTCTGGTAGAACTGCGTGATATCGATATCGACAGACATAACCGTCCTGGCTCACTGAATTTTGCTGCGAAGCCCGCTGCCGGCATGGCAGGCGGTCTTCATTGAACACTGCCCGGCTTGGCCGGGGCCGCGGCGGCGTTGCCCGGCGCAGCCGCAGCCGGGGCGGCCGAAGCGGCCGGCGCGACTGCGGTTGCGGGGGCGGAGGCGGCCGCCAGGCCTGCCTGCACTTCCTGGCCGGCTTCACCGGCCTTTGCTGCGATCGAAACCTCGGCGGCGCTGGCATTCTCAGCCTCGATCCGAGACTGCGCGCGCTGGTTCAGCACCACGATGCTGATGCGGCGATTCACCGGCGCGAGATCGTCCTTCTTGTCGAGCGGCATGGTGGCGGCCAGGCCAATCACGCGCAGCACCTTGCCCTCGTTCATGCCGCCGGCGATCAGCTCGCGCCGGGAGGCATTGGAGCGGTCTGAAGACAGCTCCCAGTTGCTATACGTGCGCTCGCCATTGGAATAGTTGGCGGAGTCGGTATGGCCGGACAGGCTGACCTTGTTGGGCATCTCGTTGAGCACCGGGCCGATCTCGCGCAGGATGGTGCGCATATACGGCTCGACCGCGGCGCTGCCGGTACGGAACATCGGCCGGTTCTGCGTATCCAGGATCTGGATGCGCAAACCTTCGCTGGTGATATCGAGCAACAACTGCGGGCGGAACTGGCGCAGCACGGGGTTGTTCTCGATGATCTGCTCAAGACGCTTCTTGAGCGAGCGAAGGCGCTCGGCTTCCTGGCGTTCCTTGGCCTTTGCCGTGGCGTCCTCGGGCGTCTTCCTGACTTCCGCGTCCTGGCGGGTCACGTCCGTGCCGCCGCCAGGAATCACGCTGGAAGACAAGCTGCTCTTGTTGCCGCCCGCAATGGCCACTTTCAACGGCGTGCGGAAATACTCGGCCAATTGCACCAGGTCCTTGGGCTGGGCAGCCTTCAGCAGCCAAAGCACAAGGAACAGCGCCATCATTGCCGTCATGAAGTCGGCGTACGCGATCTTCCACGATCCGCCATGATGCCCGGCGCTGCTCTTCTTGATGCGTTTGACGACAATGGGGTGCGCACCGTGCTCACTGCTCATCGCTGTCGCTCCTCTTCGTCAGGTGATGCTCTTGACTTCGCGGACGTGGTCGTCCAGTTCGAGGAAGGATGGCCGCTCGGTCGAGTACAGCACCTTGCGGCCGAATTCCACCGCCACCAGAGGTGCATACCCATTGAGCGAAGCCAGCAGCGTGACCTTGATGCACTCGTACATCTTCACGGTTTCGTCCACCTGGTGCTCGACCCGCGCCGCCAGCGGCGAGACAAAGCCGTAGGCGAGCAAGATGCCGAGGAAGGTGCCGACCATGGCGTGGGCAATCAGCGCGCCCAGCTCGGCCGGCGGCAGGTCTGCCGAGGCCAGCGCGTGCACCACGCCCATCACCGCGGCGACAATGCCGAATGCGGGCAGGCCGTCGCCGATCCGGGTCAGCGCGTGCGCCGGCACCTCGGCCTCGTGGCGGAAGGTCTCGATCTCGTGATCCATCAGGGTCTCGATCTCGAAGGCGTTCATATTGCCGTTGACCATCATGCGCAGGTAGTCCGTCAGGAACTCCATCATTCCCGGGTCGGCAAGAATGCGCGGATACTGGCTGAACACGCTGCTGGCCGCCGGATCCGCGATTTCCTTCTCGAGGAACAGGATGCCTTCGCGGCGGGCCTTGGACAGCAGGACATAGAGCAGCGCCATGACTTCCATGTACAGCGCCTTGCTGTACTTGCTGCTGCGAAACAGTGTCGGCAGCACGCGCATGGTGGCCTTGATAGCCTTGCCATTATTGGAGCTGATGAACGCGCCGACCGCGGCGCCCCCAATGATGACAAGCTCTGCCGGTTGATAAAGCGCGCCCATATGGCCGCCGGTCATGGCGTATCCACCAAGCACCGCCACTATCACGACAACAAAGCCAATTACAACTAGCACGATTGATTCCCCGTCAGAAAAACACGCGTCAGGCACGCACAAGCGTCACCCCTCCAGCCAGGCGGATATACCGCCTGTCCTGGCAGGGCTCACCTGTCACGCAGGCTGCCATCGGATCTGAGACCTTGGGACTATCGGGCCTTGAAGCCTTGGGTCCTGAAGTCTGGTCCGTCTAAAGACTTAACGACTGAAGACGGCAAGACTTGAAGACTTAGTGCCCTATCGACCCAAGGATTTCAGTCAGGCGACAGCTTGCGCTGGTGCGATGTCCTTCGAGAGCTTCTTGGCTTTGCCAGCACGCGAGGGCGGACGGCACAGGCTGCATACGAAATTCGCATGCGGCTCGTACGCGTGCGTCACGAAACGCCCGCCGCAGCAGGTGCAGCTGGAAAGCTGCAGCATGTTGCTCTCGAAAAACCGTACTAACGTCCAGGCACGGGTGAAACTTAAGACAATTTCGCTTTCGAGCAGCGATACGTGCTCAAGATAGAGCCGATAGGCTGCCACCACGCCGCGGATGCCAACCGTCTCGCCCTGCTGGACCATGAACTGATAGGCCGAGAAGAACAGCGAGGAATGGATGTTTGGCAACCAGGTGGTGAACCAGTCGGTCGAGAAGGGGAGCATGCCCTTGGGCGGCGAGGCGCCGCGCAGCTCCTTGTAGAGGCGGATCAGGCGATCGCGCGAGAGCGTGGTCTCGGCTTCGAGGACTTGCAGGCGCGCACCCAGGCCGATCAGCTCAATGGCGAGCTGGGTCTGGTTGGCATCCTGCAGGACGCTCTTGCGATTGGGGACTGGAGTGGCCGTGGTACTCCGGGCTGACGGGGCTTGCAGGAGCGCGGTCAATTGAGCGACTCCACGGGCTGCCGTGCGAGCAGGATCGCAGCATGGATCTGCTGCATATCATGGCTCTTGGCCGTATGGGTGAGTGTCGACAGCAAGGCATGGTCGTCGAACCGAAAACGGCACAGGACCATGTTTGATGCTGCCAGTTTGACAAGCTGGGCCGGTGTCAACTTGGCGAGAATGTCGGCAATTTCCTTGCTGACGCCAAGCCTGAACATGGCTTCCAGATGATTTTCGCGCACCAGGCGTTGCGCGAGCAGCAGATAGGCGAGATTGACCTCCCTGATCTCCTGGAGAACTTCACTGCTTTCCAATTTTTCCCCGCTACCAAAAGCCCTTCGACCGCTTGTCCGGCGCTTACCCGCAGCCGAAGGCTGAAGGCGACCAGATCGTTTGAGTGCGTGTGCGATGGGTACTGCGTACAACTACGGAACTGCGCTTGGTCAGACTTTTCTGAAACATTACAAATGTTACAGAGTGTAAGTACGACTGACAGAGTTATATCGGCAATTTGAGCAGACTGCCAATCCCCTCTTACGTTGGGGTACGGCAATGTCGCATGAAACATACATGGGACTCAAACTTTGTAACAGTCATCTCCTTGTCATCTGATTTGCATCAAAACTGTTACGCGGATGTAACAGAGGAAAAGCTCTAAAATGGCCCGTTAGGTCATCCCGCCCGAGGGCGTACTAGTCGCATTCCTCTATTGACGAGACAGCTTCTCTACACTAGGACCCTGCGCAGCCATGCAGCCACCCGTGCGAACAGGTCGTCTGGCTCTTCGCGAAACAGATGCGGGCAGGTTTGCTCGACTTGCTCCATCACGCGTGCGGCTTCTTCGGCACTCACAGTGCCGTAGTCCATCGACAGCCCCAGCAAAGCGCGCAATTCGCCCAGCCGCGAGCGTGCCGTGCCGGTGGTGCGCTCAGTCTGCACCATGTACATGAGGTCGTAGACCCGGCGGCGCAGGCTTTCCGCGACGCGCCATGCCGGCGTCTGCATCTGCTCCTCGAGCGTGCGGATATCCACCGCCGAGGTAGCCAGCTGGGATGCCAGGGAATCGGTAAAAGCCAGGTCTGCCCCGGCGTCCTCCAGAATCTGCCGGGACCAGTCGCGGGCGTGCGCAAGGCGCTCCTGGGGCGTCCACTCGTAGCGCACCGCCAGGCCGTAGCCAAAGCGCTGCGCGTCGCGCATGAGGGTCGCCATGGCATTGGGCAGCTGCTTGTTGAACACGCGCTTGGCCCAGGCGTATTCCCCACCCGAGAGCAGCCGCGTGACGGCACGCTCGGTCAGCGGGCCGTCATGGTGCAGCAGGCGTGCCCGCAGGAAATCATCGAAGCCGGGCGGCGTGAACTCGTTGTCCAGGCCGGTCGAGAGCTTGACGAAGTGCTCGAACTCGGCACGCAGCTTGGCTGCGGCTTCTTCGGGCAGCGCCAGGGTGATTTCAGTAGTCATGATGTGCAGATCTGGCTATGTCGCCGACGGCCGGAGCATCTTGTTCGCCGTCAGAAAGCGCTCCAGTCGCCGCTGTCCGAAGTGGCCAGGGCTGCGGGACGCGCGGCGCGTGCCGTAACCGGCGCAGGCGCTTCGCGTCCGCCCTCGCGCTCAGCCTTGTCTACCGGCGCGGGTTCGGCGTGACCGGACTCTTCGTGGCGGGCGGCCGGCGCCGAGGGCTCAATGCGCCTGGGCTTGGCCTTGGACGCGGTGATCACCTTGGGCTGCGGCGCTTGCACGCGGGAGCCGGCAAAGGCATCCGTTTCGGCCAAGCGGAAGCTGGCTACCGAGGATTGCAGGCGCGTAGCCTGGTCTTCCAGCGAACCTGCGGCAGCCGCGGCCTCCTCGACCAGCGCCGCGTTCTGCTGCGTCACCTCGTCCATTTGCGCCACGGCCTTGTTCACCTGCTCGATGCCCGAGCTCTGCTCAGCGGACGCCGCGCTGATCTCGCCCATGATGTCCGTCACGCGCTTGACCGCCTGCACGATCTCACCCATGGTGTGCCCGGCCTGGCCCACCAGCGTCGAGCCGTTGTCCACCCGCGCCACCGTGTCGCCGATCAGGCCCTTGATTTCCTTGGCCGCATTCGCGCTGCGCTGCGCCAGGCTGCGCACCTCGCCTGCCACCACCGCAAAGCCCCGGCCTTGCTCGCCGGCGCGCGCGGCTTCCACTGCCGCGTTCAGCGCCAGGATATTGGTCTGGAAGGCAATGCCTTCAATCACGCCGATAATGTCGACGATCTTCTTGGATGCATCGTTGATCTCATCCATGGTCTTCACCACGCGGCCCACCACTTCGCCGCCCTTGACCGCGGTCTCGGAGGCGTTGGCTGCCAGGCCGCTGGCCTGGCGCGCGTTGTCCGCGTTCTGGCGCACCGTGCTGGTCAGCTCTTCCATGCTCGATGCGGTTTCTTCCAGCGAGGCTGCCTGCTGCTCGGTACGCTGCGACAGGTCGCTGTTGCCCGCGGCAATCTCACGCGAGGCGGACGCGATCGATTCCGCAGAATCCTTGAAGTCGCGCACCATGGCCGAGAGTTGCTGCTGCATCTGCTTCATGGCGTGCAGCAGGCTGACCTTGTCGCCCGCACGCAGCTTCACGTCGGCCGAGAAGTCGCCCTCGGCGATACGCGAGGCAATGTCCACCGCGTAGGCCGGCTCGCCGCCCAGCTGGCGCGACAGCGTACGGGCCAGGAAGGCGCCCAGCAGCACGGAGACGGCCAGGCCGCCCAGCACCAGGCCCAGCATCCACAGGCGGGAGCTTTCGTAGACGCCACGTGCTTCGTCCATGTTGGCCAGCGCGCGATCGTCGCGGCGCTTGACCATCTTTGCCATCACGTCTTCGAGCGCGCGGCTATCCTTGATCAGGTCGGCGCTTTCGCTAAAGACCTGGCTTTCAAACTGCGAGGTATCGAGCGGCTGCTTGCTGACGAGCGCCACATACTTGGCCAGACGCTCACGGTAGGCCGGCAGCAGGGTATCGAATTGCTTGACAAGGGCCAACCCCTCCGGCTGGCCGAACGCCGGGCGCGCACGCTTCATGCTCTCGTCCAGCAGGACCAGCGACTTTTCGATCTGTTCCTTCTCGGCGGCGCGCTCGCCCATGGTCGAAGCCGACAGCAGCGCAATCTGCGCGCGGCTGGAATAGAGCAGGTCAATGTTGCCGCTCTGCACCGCCTTGAGCGCCTGCAGGTCGCCGTGATAAATCCTGCTGGTCCAGTCCGTCATGCGTCCCATATTGATGACGCCCAGCAGACCCATCACCACGCCGATAAGCGACACGACCAGAAAGCCAACGACCAGCTTGGTCGTGACGCGGAGCTGATTGAACCATTGCATGCAGACTACCTCTTTTTTCTGAATGACTTGACCGGGGGCCTCATCTGTCCGCTGCCGGCGGGTTGCCGGCAGTACGCACGACAGGCGCTACTTCTTTTTCTAGAACACGCTTTCAGGCCGATTGCCTCGGCACTGCTTGATCTCTTTGTCTTTTCAGGCTTGCGCCAGATGCAGCGCGTCACCCTGACGGGCGCGCACCGGCCGAGCCTCAGGGCGCAAGCTGACGCGGAAGGTGGCTACCGCATCGCGCAAGCGCCCGGCCTGGTCTTCCAGCGCGCCGGCCGCGGCAGCGGCCTGCTCCACCAGTGCCGCGTTCTGCTGTGTCACTTCGTCCATCTGGGCGACGGCCTTGTTCACTTGCTCGATGCCCGAGCTCTGCTCGGCGGACGCCGCGCTGATCTCGCCCATGATGTCCGTCACGCTCTTGACCGCTTGCACGATCTCGCCCATGGTCAGCCCGGCCTGGCCCACCAGCGCCGAGCCGTTGTCCACCCGCGCCACCGTGTCGCCGATCAGGCCCTTGATTTCCTTGGCCGCGTTCGCGCTGCGCTGTGCCAGCCCGCGCACCTCTCCCGCCACCACCGCGAAGCCGCGGCCCTGTTCGCCGGCCCGCGCGGCTTCCACCGCCGCGTTCAGCGCCAGGATGTTGGTCTGGAAGGCAATGCCTTCGATCACGCCGATAATGTCGACGATCTTCTTCGATGCACCATTGATGTCGTCCATGGTCTGCACCACGCGGCCCACCACTTCGCCGCCCTTGACGGCAATCTCGGAGGCGTTGGCTGCCAGGCCGCTGGCCTGGCGTGCGTTGTCCGCGTTCTGGCGCACCGTGCTGGTCAGCTCTTCCATGCTCGATGCGGTTTCTTCCAGCGAGGCTGCCTGCTGCTCGGTGCGCTGCGACAGGTCGCTGTTGCCCGCGGCCACCTGGCGCGTGGCCGTGGAAATGCTCGTCATGCCTTCCTGGATCTCGCCCACCACCGACAGCAAGCTGCGCTGCATCGTGCGCATGGCACGCGCCAGCGCCCCCACCTCGTCGCTAGCGCGGTAGTCCAGGCGCGTGGTGAGATCGCCCGCGCCCATGCGCAAAGCAAAGTCGAGCATGTCCTGCACCGGCCGGTTCACGCGTGCCAGCAGCAGCGTGCCGCCGATAAAGGATGACGCGACCGCCAGCCCGAAGCCGCCCCACAGCCAGGCCCGCAACTGGCTCGTGGCTTGCGCCCCGGCCAGCGCCTCGAAGGCCAGCAGCGCCGCGAGGAACCACACCAGGCCCGCCGCCTGCGATAGCAGGATGCGTCGCTTGAGGGTGATCTTGCCCAGGCGTGCCGGCAGCCCCGCCAGGCCCCTGCGTACCACGGCACCGTCGCGCACGGTCAGGCCAGAGCGGCCGCCCTCGCGCAGGCGTCCATAGGCGGCGTCTGCTGCCTCGACCTGCCCGCGCTGCGGCATCGATCGCACCGAGGTATAGCCCACCAGCTGCCCGTCGACGACCGTGGGCGTCACCGTGGCGCTGACCCAGTAGAAATCACCGTCCTTGCGGCGGTTTTTGACGATGCCGACCCACGAGCGTCCGGCCTGGATGGTCTTCCACAGGTCGACGAATGCCTCCGGCGGCATGTCCGGGTGGCGGACCAGGTTGTGCGCGGCGCCGAGCAATTCCTCGGCCTCGAATCCGCTGGCCTCGATAAAAGCGCGATTGGCGAACGTAATGCGACCCTTCAGGTCGGTCCTGGAGATCAGGTAATCGTCTGCGGAGAGCTTGTACTCTCGGGTGGTAACGGGTTGATTATTTCGCATGGATGGAAGACTGCGTGGATCGGACTCTCGCTACGTGCGCACCGCCTCAGGCGGCCGCGGCTGCCTCAATGGCCGCGAGTTCTTCGGTGTCTAGCAGTTTCTCGATATCGACGAGGATGAGCATGCGGCTTTCGACCGAACCGATGCCGCGGATGTAGTCCGTCTCGCCGGAGAGCTGGGGTGCTTGCCGGATCTGGCCCGGGGCCAGCGTCAGCACGTCGGACACACCGTCGACCACGATGCCGGTGGTGCGATCGTGCAGGTCGACGATGATCACGACCGTGTACTGGTCGTAGTTGATCTTGTCCTGGCGAAACTTGATGCGCAGGTCGATGATCGGGACGATGATCCCGCGCAAGTTGACCACGCCCTTGAGATAGGCTGGCGCATTGGCAATCTGCGTGACGTTCTCATAGCCACGGATCTCCTGCACCTTGAGGATGTCGACGCCGTACTCCTCGCCGCCCAACCTGAACGCGAGGAACTCTTCCCCCACGCCCTCTGTCTTGTTCCCGGTTTTCATTTGCTGGCTCCCGCTGCCATGACCGGCCATGCGGCGCTGCCAAAGCCATAGCCGGCCGGCCCGCGGGGGGGCAGCCAGGCCGAGACTCAGCCTGCGACGAGGCACGAATATCGTTTACCTCTTAACGGCAGCCCTGGACGTGACTGAAGGGCAACAATACCAAGGCATTTACCCTACCTTGGAGGGGTCTAGCAGCGCATTCACGGCTTCCATCAGCTGATCCGGATCGAACGGCTTGGCCAGGAAGCCAGACGCGCCGGCCACGCGAGCCTGCTCGCGCACCTGGCTGTCGGCCTCGGTGCTCAGCATCAGCATCGGGACGGCGGCATAGGCAGCGTTCCCACGCAGCGTGCGGATCAGGGTCAGGCCGTCCGTTCCCGGCATCACCTGGTCGGTCACCAGCATGCCGAAGGTAGCGTCGAGGGCCAGCGCCAGCGCTTCGTCGCCGTCGGCGGCTTCGGACACGCCGTAGCCCCCCGCGCGCAAGCAGGCGCCGATCATGCGGCGCAAGGAGGGAGAATCATCGACAACTAGAATATGAGGCAAAGACATAGCGGCTCCGTTGACAGCGCGATGGTGTGTCCACAAGCCGGGGTTCTGGCACCGTGGACCGATGTTCCTGCGGACGGGGCTGCGGTGTGCGGCGAAGCGCGACTGGCGTGGCCGGTGCAAACAACGCCCCTTTGGGGCATATCGGCAGCAACGGCCGAATCCGTAGTACGGTTGCGTCGATCGGCGGAATTTGTTACCCCACGAGCATGGGGTGCATCTGGCGGCGGCGGGTGGGCATACTACGGCCTCGCCGTAAAATGGCCCGCGCACCGGCGGGCCATGGCACGCCTGCGCTACCCGCGACTGAGGCACTGTAATACCATCGGAACGTCATCATGTCGAACTTGCCAGGCCCGCAGTGGAGCAAACGGGATACCCCTGACCCGCGCCAACCCGACAAGCTCACCGTCTTTGTCCAGGGCGCGCCAGACGCATTGCTGGCGCCGCTGCCGGATTTTGGTGGATGCCTGCACTGGGTATCGCGGCGCCCTCGACAGCCGGCCGATGCGCAGTTTGTGATCGTGGAGCGGCAGATCAACGCTACCACCGCCCAACGCCTGCGCTCCTTGCGCCATCCCGATCGCCTTGTCCTCACATTGCTGGTCGACGGCCTGCCACATGCCGCCACCGGCTGCGGACCCATCGTGCCGACCACCGCCGAGGCACTGCCGCATACCCTGCAGCTGCTGGCTTCAGTGCTGTTCGCGCCGGTGCTCGGCGACGGGCCCATGCCGCTGAACTGGCGGGATGTGCAGACGGTGGCGAATCGCGACGCCATCGGCCTGCCCTTGGACCTGGACACCAGCAGCGAGGCGGGCATGTCGGATGAGCTGCTGATGCAGCTAGCGCGCTTTCATGGCCGCACGCGGATCGAGCCGGAGGCGCTGCTGGCGAGCATTTACCTGCCGCGCGGGCTGCCGTCGCTGGTTAGCTGCAGCCAGCAGTTGCGCCGGCTTGGGGCCGTTACCGGGCACCATTGCGAGACCCGGTTTGCCTTGCTGGTGCCGGAGAGCGGGCGGTTTACCCGGCTTTTGGCGCTGTTTCCGCCTGGGGGCGCGTTACCGGAGCCTTTCACGCCCAGGAAGTGAGGTTTGACGGCGAGACGTATTTCGTCCGATTCGTCCGATTCGCCCGCCCCTCCTCACGCTCCCGATAACAAATTGGCAAACGTGACCGGGTCCAAGGGATGCGACAGCAGATACCCCTGCGCCTCGTCACACCCCATCCCCGCCAGGATATCCATCTGCGAATGCGACTCCACGCCTTCCGCCACCACCCGCATCTTCAGCTCGTGCGCCAGCGCCACCATCGACCCGACAATGGCCCTGCCCTGCGCATCGACATCCAGCCCGCCAATCAAGGTCCGATCGATCTTCAGCGTCCCGACCCGCAAGCGCTTGAGATAACCCAGGCTTGAATAGCCACTGCCAAAGTCGTCCAGCGCCACGTGGATGCCCAGGGCCTGCAACTCCAGCAGCGTTTCCAGCGATTGGGCGATGTCCTTCATCGCCGCGGTCTCGGTAATCTCGAGCGTGACGGCCGATGGCGGGATGTCATGCTGGTGGATCTGCTCGAGCAGGTACTGCGGGAAATCGCGGCTGGCAAAGCGCAAGCCGGACACGTTGATGGCCACCGGCACCACGGGGATGCCGTCGTCCTGCCACTGGCGGATCTGCCGGCAGACCGTGGCGATCACCCAGTCGTCGAGCTTGTCGATCTGGCCGGACTGCTCCGCCACCGTGATGAACTCGGCGGGATTGACCTGCCCCAGGGTCGGATGGCGCCAGCGGCACAGGGCCTCGGCGCCGATCACGGTGCGCTGGCGCACGTCGAACTTCGGTTGGTACTGCAAGGCGAGGCCATCGTCCTGGATGGCCAGCCACAGGTCGCGTCGGATCACCCGCATGCGCCGGGCGCGTTCGCCGGCTGCCGAGTTGAATACGCGCACCTGGTTCGAGCCGCTCTCGCGCGCCTCGCTCAGGCTCACGCGTGCCGCCTGCATCAGGGCCTCGGAGGTTTGCGCATCGCGCGGGTAGATGGCGATGCCGATGTTCACGCCGATCTGCATCTGCAGGCCACGCGCGGCCACGAACTCCGCGAGCGAGCCCAGCAGGCGCGCGCCCAGCTCATTGGCGCGGTTCTGGTGCACCATCTCCGGCACGCCGACCGCAAATTCGTCCCGCGCCAGGCGCGCCAGGAAGTCATGCGGCTCCAGCGCTGCCTGGGCCAACGCCCCGGCATCCTGCGCCAGGATATCGTCGGCGCGCACCTCGAAAACCTCGTCGACCTCGCGAAAATCGGCGATATGCACCAGCAGCACGGCGCAGCTGGTCTCGGCCAGGCGCGCCTGGGCGATCGACTGGTCGAGCCAGCGAGCAAAGCCGGTGCGGTCCGGAAGGTCCGTGCTGACGCTGTACTCCCCGACCGTGCCATGCCCGCGCGCGGTTGCGCGCACGGTCAGGCGGCCCGGGATACGGCCACGGCGCCGCATGGTCGGGCCGCCGCCGGCGATGCCGCCAGTGCCGGGCGGATGGTCCTCGAACATCTCGTCCAGCGCATGACTCTGTGGACTTGCGAAATTGCCGCTGCTGGCCAACCGCCATCCGGGCAGGTTGGCGCGGCGCAGGGCGAAGAATACCAGCGGCAGCAAAAGCAGCGCGCCCGCCGCCACCCAGGCCGGTGGCATGAACCTGCCGGGATCCAGGCAAAGGGCGGACGGGTGCGCGGCCTCGCCGCACAGGGTGCTCAAGCGCATGCCGGCAGCCACCACCACGCCGGCGCCGGCCAGTGTCATCACCAGCGCGGCGCCACGCAGTGGCACATTGCGGCGCAGCCAGGGGATGGCAAGCGTGAGTGCGGCCGTCGCGACGAGGGCCGCCGCGGTCTGCAACACGTCGTGCGTGACGCGCAGGCTGCCGGAACCCAGCGCGACCCATAGCGGCAGGCCTACGGAAGCAGGAGAGAGCAGCAAGACCGCCCATTGCAGCGACCGGGCCGGCCCGCTGGGCTGCTCCCGGTCCGGCTTGGCTGCACGTATCCCCAACCCGACCGCGAGGCCGGATAGGGCAGCGAGCAGCAGAAGGCTAGCACTCATGTCAATAAGGAAGCTGCGCAAAAATTGGGGGCGATAGCGCGACGATCCAGGCGATGCGGGCGCAAGACCCGCATCATCGCATCACACGCGCTTCCCCGGTGATGAAAACGGCGGCAAACGGTCAACCATGGCTCAGAACGCGCTCCAGTCATCACCGCCAGCGTTGGCCGTAGCCATTGCCGGGACGGCCGGACGGGCCGCGCGTGCCTGGCGCTGAACCGGCGTGCGCGGGCGCGCCGGCACGGCCGGCTGGCGCGCGGGTGAACTGCTCGCTGCGGCCTTGACGGCCACGGGCGCGCGCGTTGCCGGCGGCTGTGCTGCCATCCCGTGGCTGCCGGAAAGACGGAACACCGACACCACGCCATTGAGCTTCTGCGCCTGCTCTTCCAGGGCGCCGGCCGCCGCAGCGGCCTCTTCCACCAGCGCAGCATTCTGCTGGGTAACCTGATCCATCTGCGTAACCGCCTGGTTGACCTGCTCGATGCCGCTGGTCTGCTCCTGCGTGGCCGCGCTGATTTCGTTCATGATGTCGGTGACGCGCTTGACCGCATTGACGATCTCGCCCATGGTCTGGCCGGCTTCGGCAACCAGCTTGGTGCCGCTTTCCACGCGCTGGCCGGATTCGCTGATCAGCGCCTCGATCTCCTTGGCGGCGGCGGCCGAGCGCTGCGCCAGGGTGCGCACCTCGCCTGCCACCACCGCGAAGCCGCGGCCTTGCTCGCCAGCGCGCGCGGCTTCCACCGCGGCATTCAGCGCCAGGATGTTGGTCTGGAAGGCAATGCCTTCGATCACGGCAATGATCTCGACCACCTTGCGCGACGAACCATTGATCTCGTTCATGGTATCGACCACGCGGCCCACCACGTCACCGCCCTTGAGCGCGATCTGCGAGGCATCGCTGGCCAGCACGCCGGCCTGGCGCGCGTTGTCCGAATTCTGGCGCACGGCCGAAGTCAGCTCTTCCATGCTGGCAGCGGTCTCCTCCAGCGATGAGGCCTGCTCTTCGGTACGCTGCGACAAATCCAGATTGCCGGTAGCGATCTGCTGTGTGGCCGAGGCGATCGAGTCGGTGCCGCCGCGCACCTGCGAGACGATGTTCGACAGGCTGTCCTGCATGGCGACCAGCGCCTGCATCATACGGCCCACCTCATTGCGCGACACATTGGTGATACGCGAGGTCAGGTCACCCGCGGCGATACGCTCGAAGACCGCCAGGGCCTCCTCCACCGGCCGGACGATGGCCCGCTGCAGGGTGGTCGTGCACAGGGCGGCCACCACCAGGCCAAAGGCGATCAGCAGGAAGCAAAGCGCGCGCACTTGCTGGAAGCGGGCCTGGGCGGCATTGAAATTGGACTCGCCGGTACGGTACTGGAAAGCCTGCAGCGCTTCGTAGGCGGTAGCCATGCTGCGCTGCAGTTCCGGCAAGTCCTTCTTGGCAACCTTGAGCGCCGCGTCCGCGTTGTTCTCCTTGATAGCTTTTTGCAGGGGCAGGATGCCCTTTTCCATGAATTCCTGACGCTTGCGGCCGAACTCCGTGGCCAGCGCCTTTTCTTCGGCATCCTGCGGCAGCGCCGAGTATCGCTTCCAGGCCGCCTCGGAACTGTCGATGAATATCATCGAGCGGTCCACCACCGCCTTGCCATCATCCCCCTCTCCCGGCATGACGCCGCGATCGAGGGCCAGGCGCATGCGCGTCATGCCTAGCATGGCCTCGCCCAGCGCTTGCGACGAGGCAAGCTGGTTACCATAGGTTTCCTGAAGCGCGTCATTGCTGTGCGACATGCCATACAGGCCAACGCCGCCAACCAGCATCAGAAGAAGCGACAACATTGCCATTGCGCCGCGCAGCAGAGTTTTGATCTGGATATTGTTATGGAAAGACATGAAGCACCCGATACGGTAAGGAATGCGCAAGGCCTCCACCGGCCCCGGCCCGGCGGATCGACACCCCAGCGACCCGCTCAGGGCAGATAACGGCGGTGTCCCGCGATTCCTTGAGCCGGGTGCCGTGCCCGCCACGCCAGACCGCGCATGGCGGGACGCCCGCGGCGCGGCGCCCTCGCGCGGCTCATTCGCGCTCTCCCGGCACGACCTGAAAACCCTCGCCCGTGGCAAAAAAGGCGCCGCCGGCCAAATAGTGGATTGAGCGGCACTCGGCGTCCGGAAAATGCCATCTGCCCTCTGAAAATGCGGCGGAATCAGCCCACGCGGCCACCACTTCCGCGATGAACAAGTCATAGCGGCCAGCCACGGCTGGCTCGGGAATGACGCGGCATTCCAGCCAGGCTAGACAACCGGCCACCAACGGCGCGGCAATTTCAGCCGCTGCGAACGTGGCCAGCCCCGCGGCGGCGAACTTGTCCAGCTCGCGGCCGGAACGCGAGCCCACAGCCAGCGTGGCGGCGGCCTGCCCACGCGTGGGTATGTTCAGCGCGAACTCACCACCGGCATCCACCAGTTCGCGCGTGAGCGTGCTGGCGTCGATCACTACCGCGACTTTCGGTGGCTGGAAATCCAGCGGCATGGCCCAGGATGCCGCCATCACATTGCGCCGGCCAGCATGGGCGCTGGTGACCAGCGTCACCGGGCCGTGATTCAGCAGGCGATAGGCTTTTGCCAGTTCTACGGGAACGCGCCGGGAGGCGGCGCCGACGTTAATCGAGTCGTCAGGCATGTCGGATACGGATGAAGGTTCGCTCAAACTGAAATCGGATCGGCATTGTTGCAGCAAAAGCACTTTATGACCCTCGCCATTACGAGGGGAAGGGTTATTGCGCAGCGCGAATGTAAAAAAACCGAATCTGCGCCACGCATGGATTTCGGCGAGATGCCAAAGTGAGCACCACGCCGGAGAATCCGGCCCCACCGGGGACCGGCGACCCGCGCGGAAGTTCATTAATTAGATGGAGCAGACGATTTATCAGAATTCTCCCCATCGGGGTTAAAAGCGTTTGCAGGATCGCTTGCGGCCGTTATAATTCATCCGATTCATCATGCTCACCCAGTAAATCGAGGCTCGTAATGGCGACTTATCAGGAAATTGTTCAGAAAATCAGCGAACTTCAAAAGCAGGCCGAGGAAATCAAGGCCCGCGAGCAGGCTTCCGTCATCGCCGATATTCGCCAGAAAATCGACCAATATGGACTGACCGCGGACGACCTGGGCTTCGGCACCAAGCCCGCCGCCGGCAAGAAGGCTACCCGCAAGGTGCCGGTTCGCTATCGCGACAGCGCAGGCAATACCTGGACTGGCCGCGGCAAGCGTCCGGGCTGGCTGACCCAGGCCCTGGCCGCGGGCAAGACCATCGAAGACTTCCTGATTCGCTAAAGTCGGGCGCAACGCAGGGCATGGCGGCCGACTGCGCCGCGAGCCCGCAGGACTCCTGAAGACGGCCGGGCATTTGCCCGGCCGTCTTTATTTCCTGCTGCGCTGCCCTGTCCGCGCCCCGCTTGCCTGCGTGCCCGCGCGTGCGGGCACGCAACTCAGCCGGCAAACCCCAGCGGGTTCATCGACTGCCAGCGCCAGGAATCCTCGCACATGCGATCGATGTCGTGCTGCGCGCGCCAGCCGATCAGCTTTTGCGCCAACGCGGGATCGGCGTAGCACGAAGCGATATCGCCAGGGCGGCGGTCCCCGATCACGTAGGGCACCGGGCGCCCGCTGGCGCGCTGGTAGGCCGCGACCACTTCCAGCACGCTGTAGCCCCGCCCCGTGCCGAGATTGACCGTCAGGCACTGCTGCTGGTCACGCAGGTAGACCAGGGCCGCAAGATGGCCGGCTGCCAGGTCGCAGACGTGGATGTAATCGCGTACACCGGTGCCGTCGACCGTGGGATAGTCGCCACCGTGCACCTGCAGTTTCTCGCGGCGCCCGCCGGCGACTTGCGCCACATAAGGCATCAAGTTGTTCGGCACGCCACCCGGGTCTTCGCCGATCAGCCCGCTTTCGTGCGCGCCAACCGGATTGAAATAGCGCAGGTAGGCGATCCGCCAGGCAGGGTCCGACAGTTCCAGGTCACGCAGGATCTGCTCGCTCATCAGCTTGGTCTGGCCATACGGATTGGTCGCCGACAGCGGAAAGTCCTCCAGGATCGGCACCGTATGCGGATTGCCATAAACGGTGGCGGAGGAGCTGAACACCAGTTGCTTCACGCCGGCCGTGTTCATGGCCGAGCAGAGGGTGAGCAGGCCATTGAGATTATTGTCGTAATAATCCAGCGGTTTGCTGACCGATTCCCCCACCGCCTTGAGTGCCGCGAAATGAATCGCGCCCGAGATCCGGTGTTCGGCGAACAAGCGGTCCAGCAAAGCGCGGTCCCGCACATCGCCTTCGACAAAATGCGGGCGCTGGCCGGTAATCTGCGCAAGGCGCTCGACCACGACGCGATTGCTGTTGCACAGATTATCCAGGCCGATCACGTGATAGCCGGCCTCGAGCAAGGCGACCCAGGTGTGCGAGGCGATATAACCGGTAGCTCCCGTGAGCAGCAAGGTTTCAGACATAGCGATTCATCAAATAGTTGTGAAAAGAGACGTAACGGGCGCCAGGACAGGGCGCACGATGCAACAAGCGGACTCCATGCTTCAGGCTGCAATATCGCGGCGCCGTCCTGGCGGGCCGCAGCCAAGCCCAGCCAGGGTTGCCCGCATCGGATCGAAACACGTTGAAACAGGTTGAAAGAGGTCGGCTAAGCATAGCAGGCCACATCTGTCGTGCCTGTGTCACCGGCACCGCCGTGCGCCGGTTTCTGGCCAGCACGCGCCTGCCAGGCCTCAAACGCCGCGCGCAAGCGCCAGCCCGACTCCAGGTCGCGCATGCCGAGACGCTGCGCCACCTCGGCCGGGCCGGCTCCGGCCTCGAAATGCAGCGCGCCGCAGGTATTGCGCAGCGTCTGCGGCGACGCGCGCTCGCTGCGCCCCGCCAGCACGCCAGCCTCGTCGAGCAGGATCTCCACGCGGCGGTATAACGAGGCCGCGTGCAAGTGCCGCCCGCTTGGCATGGCCGGGAACACCAGGTTACCCAGCGTGCCGGTCCGGGAGCGGATTTCCAGCCAGGCCAGCAGCGCCGCCCGGGCGAAGGCAAAGACCGGCGCCTCGTACGCGCGGCCGTTGTCGGCGCGGACCAAACGCAGCCTGGCGGCATCCTCGGCAATGCTGTCAATGCCCAGGCCGCGCGCTTCGCCCACTTTCAGGCCGGCGCCCAGCAACACGGCCACCAGTGCGATATCGCGGGCGCGCTTCCATTGGGTGGCCGACAGCGGGGCGCCGTCCTGCCCGTCCGCCAGGACCGCCGGGGCCAGCACGCGGGCAATCAGGGCATCGCGCTCGGTGGGCAGCAAGAATGCGGTCGGATCGTTCTCACCTTCGGCGAGGTGAGCGCGCACTGCCTGGCTGGCCGGGTTGTGCAAGCCTTCTTGCAATAGCGACAGATGGTGGAAGACACGCTCGATCAGCCGCGTGTAGCGGTAACGGTGGTGCTTGTGCAGATCCTGCTCATCGAGGAAGGCCCCGATCTGCTCCGCCGACCAGGACAGCGGCGCCAAGCCGCGCTCGCCCGACCAGCGCAATAGCTTGCCCCACATCGCGCGGTACACCACAGCCGTGCCATGGCGAAAACCGTGGCTGGCCAGCCAGCCATCGAAGGCTCGCTCGGGCTGCTTGCGCCAGGCCTCCAGGTCGGCATCGAACAGGTCGGGGGATGGCCCGTTGGCGCTCATGTCAGTACTCACTCGCGCTCCTGCATTGGTTTTCGGCAATGCCGCTATTGTAGACAAGTCGCCACAAAAGACGGAGTTCGTTTGACCACTGCCCAAGCAATGGCGGGCCTCATCCGGCGATCCGGAACGCGCCGGTCCCTGCCCTCGCAACGTCAGGCCATTGCATTTGGCGTCGTCTGCTGCTACCTTTCACACATCGCTATGCAACTGGTTGCATAGCGATGTGTAAGCCGCCGCTGCCGCAGCCCCTGAGGGGCCAAGCGGGCAAGCGTTGCGCAGCGTGCCGCAACGGGCGACTCCCACGCCCTCGGCCCAACTGGAGGAGACACCGTGACCCAAGCAACCTTGTCAGCGGCGGCGCAGGCCTCGCTAGCCATCTGGCACCGCATGATCGCCACCCATTCCATGTCCGACCTCGACAGCATCGTGGCGGACGAAGTGGTGTTTCACTCGCCCGTCGCCCACACGCCTTACCCGGGCCGCGTTGCCCTGCGCATGGTGCTGGAATCCGTCAACCAGGTATTCCAGGACTTCCGCTACCACCGCACGTTTGTCAGCGACGACGGGCGCAGCGTGGTGCTGGAGTTCAGCGCGACGGTCGATGGCAAATCCGTCAAGGCCATCGACATGATCCGTTTTAACGACGCCGGCAAGATCGACGACTTCGAAGTCATGGTCCGCCCGAAGAGCGGCCTGGACGCGCTTGCCGCCGCCATGGGCGCCCGCCTCGCCAGCCAGAAATCCGTGCTGCAGGGCGCCAGCGCCTGAGCGCATTGCCGGTTCCCGTACCCCGTATCCCGATCCGTTCCACTGTATTCACTCTCGCAGAAACGCCATGTCACTTCCCGCCATTCTCCAGAACCGTCTTTCGCTGCCGGTGGTTTGCTCGCCGCTGTTCATCATCTCCAACCCCGACCTGGTGATCGCCCAGTGCAAGGCCGGCGTGGTCGGCTCCTTCCCAGCGCTCAATGCGCGCCCTGGCCCGGTGCTCAACGACTGGCTGGACCGCATCACCACCGAGCTGGCCGAGCACGACGCCAAGCATCCGGACCGCCCGTCGGCACCGTTCGCGGTCAACCAGATCGTGCACAAGTCCAATGACCGACTCGATCACGACCTGGAACTGTGCGTGCGCTACAAGGTGCCCATCGTCATCACCTCGCTGGGCGCGCGCAAGGAAGTCAACGATGCCGTGCACTCCTATGGCGGCATCGTGCTGCACGACATCATCAACAACACCTTCGCACGCAAGGCCATCGAGAAGGGCGCCGACGGCCTGATCGCGGTCGCCTCGGGTGCAGGGGGCCATGCCGGCGTGCTGTCGCCGTTTGCGCTGCTGCATGAAATCCGGGAGTGGTTCGACGGCCCGCTGCTGCTGTCGGGCGCCATCGCCAGCGGCGACGGCATCCTCGCGGCGCTGGCCGCGGGCGCCGACCTGGCCTATGTGGGCTCGGCCTTCATCGCCACCGAAGAGGCCAACGCGCAAGCGGGCTACAAGCAGATGATCGTCGACAGCACCGCGTCGGATATCGTCTACTCGAACCTCTTTACCGGCGTGCACGGCAACTACCTGCGCCAGAGCATCGTCAATGCCGGGCTCGATCCGGAAGCGCTGCCGCAATCGGATCCGTCCAAGATGAACTTCGGTTCGGGCAGCGCCAAGGCGTGGAAAGACATCTGGGGCGCTGGCCAGGGCGTGGGCGCCATCAAGCGCGTGGTGCCGGCCGCCGAGCTGGTACGCCGCTTCGCCGAGGAATACGCGCTGGCGCGCCGCCGCCTCGGGCTGGCCCCGGCAGCGGCTTACGCCAACGGCGCGACGGCGGCCGACCTGGCCTGAGCGCGTTGTTGACGGTGGCCAGCGCGCCGCGGCGCCTGGCCACCTGTCCGCCCCCCTGCTGCCGCCCGTTTCCACGCATTTCCATCCGCCGGGCGCGATCGCCCGGCGCGACTTCAAGCCGCGTCGTCCTGCTTATCCAACAGCGGCAACAATTCCTCGGCCCACGACACCCAATCCTCTTCATACCGGATGCCGCGCTTGAGCAGGGCGTGCTGCACTTGTTGCGCGCGCGTGGGCTGCGCGGCGGAGAAATCGCGCCGCTCGATCTGGCGATAGGTCTCGAGCCGCTCGCGGTGCAGGCCGATCAGCCGCGCCATCTCCGGCCTCAGCCCGAGCGGGCCCACCACAGCATCGGCGCGCAGCTTCACCAGGATTTCATCTCGCACGTCCAGGCCGGCGGTAGGCGCCAACACCCAGCGCGCCAGTTCGTCGCGCCCTGGCGGCAGCACGAAGTAGACCTTCTTTCGGTTCCTGGCGTCACCCTCCCCCTCATCCGCGGCAATCCAGCCGTGCTCGGCCATGCGGCCCAGCTCCCGATAGATCTGCTGATGCGTCGCATGCCAGAAATAGCCGATGGAGCGGTCGAAGCGGCGAGCCAGCTCGTAGCCGGAAGATGGTTTTTCCAGAAGGGAGGTCAGGAGTGCGTGCTGAACGGACATGCGGGAAGCGTGACGTGGAGGCCGGTCGCCCGGTGGCGGCATATGGCTGCCGCCTTGGCTTTGGGTGGCGAGGGCCTATGGTAGCGCAAAGCCAGGCCCCGCCAGGGCTACCGCCGACGGATACCGCCAATTTCCGGCAGCTGGAGACACGAAAAATGACAAGGCGACGACAACGCTGATGCAGATCTAAAAAATGCTAAATAGCATTTTTCGGCAAGGTGCAATACATTTGCAGACATAGTCATTCCGCATGCCTGTTGCCGGTTCTCGGCCACGGCACAGCCATGCCAGTCATTCACCAGGAGTGGTCCATGCTAGGACGAACAGATTTTGCCGAAGACCGGGATGTCCCGTGGGAGGCCGATGGGCCCCAAGCTACCAACCAGCCCGCATCGGCCACAACGATGCCCGTGTACTACCGCCTGCCGGATACGCCGGACGGGCACCATATCAAGGAGTACGCCAGCGGCTTGCGCCAGCTGGTGCGTTTCGTGGGCGTGGAAGAACAGGTTGTCAAGTACAGCCTGGCCTGACGGCCGATGCGCGGCGTGCGCCGCGCACCGTCTCCTGCCAGTGTTTCCCCCTGTCTCCTCCTGCCCTGTGTGTGGGCCAGGATTGGGCCCGCAACCTATCGCGGGCTTTTTTCTGTCCTGAGCGCGTCCACACGTCAAGCGCACGTAAAAAGGCCGGCCCCGAAAGGGCCGGCCTTTTTACTGTCATCGGCCCGGGCCAGAAGTCCGGGCCGGGGCAACCGTGCGGAGATCGATCAGTCCACCGTGGCGCCCGAAGCCTTCACCACCTTGGCCCACTTGGCGGTCTCGGTCTTCATGAAAGCGGCCAGTTCGGCCGGCTTCTCGGGATGCGGCTCCGCGCCCTGGTCGGCCATCTGCTTCTTCACTTCCGGCATGGCCAGGATCTTCACCACTTCCGCATTCAGGCGATCGACGATCGGCTGCGGCGTGCCGCCGGTGGCGTACAGCGCGAACCAGGAAGTCGCTTCATAGCCCGGCACGCCGGATTCAGCCACGGTCGGCACGTTCGGCAGTGCCGGCGAGCGCTTGGCCGAGGTCACGGCGATGGCGCGCAGCTTGCCGGCCTTCACGTGCGGGTACGACGACGGCATGTTGTCGAACATCAGGCCGATCTGGTTACCCAGCAGGTCGTTGACCGCCGGGGCGCTGCCCTTGTACGGGATGTGCTGGATATGCAAGCCCGTCATCGAGTTGAACAACTCGCCCGAGAGGTGCATCGAGGAGCCGCTGCCCGACGAACCGTACGACAGCTTGTCCGGGTTGGCCTTGACGTAGGCGATCAGTTCCTTGACGTTGTTGACCGGCACCTTGGGGTTCACCACCACGATGTTCGGCACCATCGCCACGCGCGAGATCGGCGCGAAATCCTTGACCGGATCGAACGGCAGCTTGGAATAAAGCGACTGGTTGATGGCGTGGGTACCGATGGTGCCCATGAATAGGGTGTAGCCATCTCCCGGAGCCTTGGCCGCGATCGATGCGCCGATATTGCCGCCCGCGCCCGGACGGTTGTCGATCACCACCGGCTGGCCGAGCGCCTTGCCCAGTTGCAGGCCGACGATGCGCGCCAGGATGTCGGTGGTGCCGCCGGCCGAGAACGGCACGATCATGGTGATCGGCTTGGTCGGGTAGTTGCCTTGCGCGTAGGCCGCGCTGGTCATGCCGCCGAAGGTGGCGGCCAATGCCACACCGGCAGCCAGCAGGCGACGGCGCGCGCTGTTGTGCGGGGTGCGAGCTTGGGAATGGGATTTCATGTTTGCTCCAGGATAAATCGCTGTAAGCCCGCGCTTGTGGCACGGGTCATCTTTTTTAGTTTTCTACGGACTAAATGCTGCGGCGTGATGACGGGTGCGCGCTTTGCACCGGTCACGCCGCGGGACTACACGGGTGCGACGCCGAGGGTGGTGCCACCGCACACATAAAGCACCTGGCCGGTCACGAAGCCGTTCTCCGGCGACAGAAAGAACATCGAGGCGCGAGCCACGTCTTCCGGCGTGCCCATGCGCTTGACCGCGATGCTGGCGAGGATCCGCTTGGTCTGCTCGCTGCCTTCGGGGTTGCTCTTGCGGAACAGGTCGGTAGCAATCGGGCCGGGCGCCACGGCATTGACCGTGATGCCGTCGCCGCCGAGTTCCATCGCGAGCGTGCGGGTCATGCCGATCAGGCCGGCCTTGGTGGCGGAATACACCACGCGTTCCGGCTTGCCCAGCGCCGCGCGCGAAGCCATGTTCACGATGCGGCCAAAGCGTGCCGCGCGCATTGCGGGCAGGCAGGCCTGGGTCAGCAGCAGGGTGGCTTGCAGGTGCAGGCCAACCACGTAGTCCAGGTCTTCTACGCTCGCCGTGTCGGCCGTGCCGGGGCGGGTGGCGCCGGCATTATTGACCAGACGGGTCACGGCAAAGCGCGAGGTCACCTGCTCGGCCGCGGCGCGGGTCGCGTCGGCATTGGTCAGGTCGGCCTGGACAAATGTCATGTTGGGATGGGACCAGGCGGGGGCGACATAGTCGACATTGACCACCTGGGTCACGCCATCGGCCAGCAGCATTTCGCTGATGGCGCGGCCGATACCGGAACTGGCGCCGGTAACGAGCGTGGCAACGGGAAGGGACATCACATACTCCGACCGGCGAGGGGCACCGGGTCATGCTGAAGAGGATGCGACGAGAGCCGGCGAGCCAGTCGGCCCCGTCGCGCTGCTTCTTTGCGTTGGGAAACTTCATCAGCCTGCACTTCCACCATGTACTAACGGCAGCCGCGCGGCATTCTTTAGCGCACGGCGCCCGCGAGCCGAAACCCGCGGGCGCCCAGGCGTCAAACGGTCAGGCAGTTGACGATCAGACGCGCTCGATCACCATGGCGATGCCCTGGCCCACGCCGATGCACATCGTGCACAGCGCGTAGCGGCCGCCGGTGCGGTGCAGCTGGTACATGGCGGTGGTGACCAGGCGGGCGCCGCTCATGCCGAGCGGGTGGCCCAGCGCGATCGCGCCGCCATTCGGGTTAACGCGTGCGTCGTCGTCGGCCACGCCGAGTTCGCGCAGCACGGCCAGGCCTTGCGCGGCGAACGCTTCGTTCAGCTCGATCACGTCCATCTGGTCGATGGTCATGCCGAGTTGCTTGAGCAGCTTTTGCGAAGCCGGCGCCGGGCCAATGCCCATCACGCGCGGCGCCACGCCGGCGGTTGCCATGCCGACGATGCGAGCCTTGGGCGTCAGGCCGTGCTGGCGGGCCGCGGCTTCGCTGGCGAGCAGGATGGCGCAGGCGCCGTCGTTCACGCCCGAGGCATTGCCGGCAGTCACGGTGCCATCGGCGCGAACCACGCCGCGCAGCTTGCCCAACGCTTCCATGCTGGTGGCACGCGGGTGTTCGTCGCGGTCCACCACCAGCGGGTCGCCCTTCTTCTGGGCGATCGTGACTGCGGTGATTTCCTGCGCCAGCGTGCCGTCGGCTTGCGCGCGCGATGCCTTTTCCTGGCTGCGCAAGGCCATCAGGTCCTGGTCTTCGCGGCTGATCTTGTAGTCGGTGGCAACGTTCTCGGCGGTCTCGGGCATCGAGTCCACGCCGTAAGCCGCGCGCATCGCCGGGTTGATGAAGCGCCAGCCGATGGTGGTGTCGAAAATCTGCGCATCGCGCGAGAAGGCGCTGGTGGCCTTGCCCATCACGAACGGGGCGCGGCTCATGCTTTCCACGCCGCCGGCGAGCATCAGGCCGGCTTCGCCGGACTTGATCGCGCGCGCGGCGGTACCGGTAGCGTCCATGCCAGAGCCGCACAGGCGGTTGATGGTGGCGCCCGGCACGCTTTGCGGCAGGCCGGCCAGCAGCAGCGACATACGCGCTACGTTGCGGTTGTCTTCGCCGGCCTGGTTGGCATTGCCGTAGATCACGTCGTCAATGGCGGACCAGTCCAGGTTCGGGTTGCGTGCCATCAGGGCCTTGAGCGGCACCGCGCCCAGGTCGTCCGGGCGAACGCCGGACAGGCTGCCGGCGTAGCGGCCGATGGGGGTGCGGATGGCGTCGCAGATGAAGGCTTCGGTCATGGTTGTCTCTCTTGCTTGTTCGTGATCGTGAAAACGGGAGGCTTGCAAGCGTGCTAGCCGGGGCTCGCCCCGGCGCTCAGGCCAACACTCAGGCGCTCAGGCAGAAGCGCCCTGCTTGAGCGGCACGCCGGTCAGGCGTTGCAGTTCGTCGAAGGACAGGCCTTCGACCAGGTCGCGCGCCACCAGCCCGTCAGGCGTGACGTCGATGGTTGCCAGATCGGTATAGATGCGCGTGACGCAGGTCATGCCGGTCAGCGGATACGTGCATTCCGCCACGATCTTGCTCTCGCCCTGCTTGGTCTGGTGTTCCATCATCACGAACACCTCCTTGGCGCCAATCGCCAGGTCCATCGCGCCGCCCACGGCAGGAATCGCGCCCGGCGCGCCGGTATGCCAGTTGGCCAGGTCGCCCTTCACCGAGACCTGGAAAGCCCCTAGCACGCAAAAGTCGAGGTGGCCGCCGCGCATCATGGCGAAGGAATCGGCATGGTGGAAATACGAGCCGCCCGGCTTGATCGTGACCGGCTGCTTGCCGGCGTTGATCAGGTCGCCGTCTTCTTCGCCGGCGGGGGGTGCCTTGCCCATGCCGAGCAGGCCGTTCTCGCTGTGCAGCAGGATTTCACGGTCGGCCGGCAGGTGATTGCCAACCAGGGTGGGCAGGCCGATGCCGAGATTGACCACGGCACCGTCGGGAATGTCTTTGGCCACGCGGGCGGCCATCTGATCGCGGGTCAGGCGTTGCATATTCTGGATCTCCTTGGCGCTCAGGCAGCGGCCTGGCTGGCGCCGTCGACCTTGACGACGCGCTTGACGAACAACCCCGGGGTCACGATGTGCTCCGGGTCCAGCTCGCCGAGTTCGACGATCTCGCTGACCTGCACGATGGGGCATTTGGCGGCCATCGCCATGATGGGGCCGAAGTTGCGCGCGGTCTTGCGGTAGGTCAGGTTGCCCCAGCGGTCGGCGCGCAGCGCCTTGATCAGGGCGAAGTCGGCATGGATGGGCGTCTCGTAGACGTAGCCCTGGCCGTCGATGATGCGGGTTTCCTTGCCCTCGGCCAGCGGCGTGCCATAGGCGGTGCGGGTGAAGAAGCCGCCGATGCCAGCGCCGGCGGCGCGGATGCGCTCGGCCAGGTTGCCCTGCGGCACCAGTTCCAGCTCGATCTTGCCGGCGTGGTACAGCGAATCGAAGACGTAGGAGTCGGCCTGGCGCGGGAAGGAGCAAATGATCTTGCGCACGCGCTCGGTCTTGAGCAGCGCGGCCAGCCCGGTGTCGCCATTGCCGGCGTTGTTGTTGACGATGGTGAGGTCGCGGGCGCCTTGGGCGATGAGGGCATCGATGAGCTCCGCCGGCATGCCTGCCATGCCGAAGCCGCCGATCAGGATGGTGGCGCCGTCCTGGATATCGGCCATGGCCGATTCCACCGAGTCGAATAGCTTGTTGATCACTTGCGTTCCAGTTCCGAGAGTCCGGACGAACTATCCGGAACCGGCCGCCAAGGAGGGAAATCAGGCGGCGCGCAAACGCTGTCTCCGGACAGTCCTGCCGGAAGAGCCATCCGGCTTGGGCGCCCTCCGCTTGCAAAAGGCGCACCGCCGGAAACGAATCCAACAGACTTTGGTTTTTCTTATTATTGTGGTTTGTTCTAATTGCGAACTTCAATTCGCAGAATGAACAGGTTACACCCCCTGTCCGCGGGTGGTCAAGGCGCCGGCAAATCGCTTGTGCGTTAGCCGGCCACAACCGTAGGGCAGTTGAAAGCTAGCTTGCCAACGGGGCCACGGCGGCCCGGAACATCGGACAGCTTACGCTCTTCAGGCCCCGCTGAGGTGGCCCCGGGCCGCTACGGCAATTGCAGCTCCGCCCGGCTGCCGCCGGCCCCGGCACGAATCTCCAGGCGCACATCGATGCGCTCGCGCAACTCGGCCACGTGGGAAATGATGCCCACCAGCCGCCCGGCATGCTGCAGGTCGATGAGGGTGCGGATGGCAAAGTCCAGGCTCTCGGGATCGAGCGTGCCGAAGCCTTCGTCGACAAACAAGGTATCGAGCTGGATCCCGCCCGCGCGCGACTGCACCACATCGGCCAGCCCCAGCGCGAGCGAGAGCGAGGCCAGGAAGCCCTCGCCACCGGACAAGGTATTGGCGGGACGCGCCATGCCGGTATCGTGGTCGAACACCTCCAGGTCCAGGCCGCCAGCGGTGCGCTGGTCGCCCTGCTGGCGCACGCGCTGCAGTTCATACCGGTTGCGGCTCATGCGCATCAGCCGCAGCGAGGCCGCTTCCAGCACCTCGTCGAGCAAGGTGGCCAGTACGAAGCGCTGGAATGTCATGCGGCGCGGATTGTTGCCGTTGGCCACTTCGGCCAGGCGGCCGAGCACCGCGTAGCTGCGCTCGATGTCTGCACCCTTGCTGGCCAGCGCATCCAGCCGCTGCTGGCACTGCAGCAGGTTCTCGCGGCTTCGGTGCAGGTCGGCCTGCTGCCGGACCAGCGCCTCGAGCGCGCCGGCGGCGTCCGCCTGGGCCTGGCGCAGCGCGGCAAGATCCGGCGGGGCAAGGTCGCGCGCGGCGATGGCGGCGCGCTCGCGGCGATCGCCGGCAGCGGCCAGGTCCAGGTCGAAGCGATTGACCTGGGCTTCGGCCTGCTCCATCTGCGCGCCCGGCATGCGCGCCTCGGCATAAGCCTGGCGGGTGACAAAGCCGGCTTGCTCCAGCGCGCTCGCGAATGCGGCGCCCGCCTGCGTCTCCCGCTTTGCGTGGGTAGCGAGGCTGGCTTGCGCGGCGGCTTGCGCGGCCAGGGCTGCCGCCAGCCCCACGCCGGCCTGCTTGTCGGCCGCCTGCGCGGCGGCCAGTGCGGCTTCGCGCGCGGCAAGGTCCTGGCGTGCCTGTGCCAGCGCCGCTGCCAGCCGCCCCGGCTCGCGCCGGTCCGGCGGCACCTGCGTGCTGGCGGCCTGCCACTGGCCCTGGAGCTTGGCGTGACGCTGGCCTGCCTCCTGCACAGCGGCCTCGGCGGCGCGAATGGCCGCCTCCGCTGCCGTGAGAGCGGCTTGCTGCCGCTCAACTTCCGCGGCCAGCGGCTGGCAACGGCCAGCGGCCGCCTCTGCCGCCTGTTGTTGCTGGCGCAGCGTCTGGATGGCGCCGGCGAGCTGCTGCCTGGCCTCCGCCGGGTCTTGCGCGGCGCCGTCGGGCATGCCCACCGCTCCCGCCGCTTCGCGTAGTTCATCCAGTTGTTCCTGCCGGTGCGTGGCGGCCAGCGATGCACCCTGCGCGCGGCTGGCCGCGGCCTGCGCCGCCTGGTCGGCAAGCCGTGCGGCCTCGCGGGCCAGGTCCAGTGCCTCGTCGGAGACCGGCGCATCGACATGCCGCGCCAGTTGCGGGTGCGCGGTGCTCCCGCAGACAGCGCACGCCTGGCCATCCTGCAAGCCTGCAGCCAGCCGCGCGGCTTGCCCGGCCCGCCAGGCCTGCTCCGTCTCGCGCAGGCGCAGCAGGCTTGCCGCCTGCTGCTTGGCGGCTTGCTGCGCGGCGAGCTGGTCGGCGTCGGCCTGGCGGCGCGCTTGCTCGCACTGCGCCAGCGTGGCGGCGTATTTGTCGAGCGTGGTTGCCTGCTGCGCCAGGCCGGCCTGCTTGAGCTGGATTGTCTCCAGCCCGCGCGCGCCTTCCTGCGCCTGGGCCAGGCCGGCCTCGGCCTGGCGCAACGCGGCGGTGAGTTGCTGCTGCACCTGCAGCGCCCCGCCATGGGCCGCACCCGCTTGCGCCTGCTGGCGTGCTGCAGCCTCCAACTCCTGCTGCAGCACGCCGAGCCGCTGCGCCTGCGGCAACATGGCCTCCAGCTCCGTCACCTGTTTTTGCGCCGCCTGGCGCTCGCCGGCACGGGCCGCTTCGGCCTCAAGCCCCGCCGCCGCGGTGGCCGAGACAGCGGCGCAATCGGCAGACCGCGCGCTTGCCGCGGCCAGCGCTTGCTGCGCCTGCTGGTGTTCCTGCACGGCCTGTCCCAGATGCTGCTCGAACGGCTGCACCTGCATGGCACGGCGTGCGGCCTGCAGCCGCTGGCGCTGCGCCTCCATCTCGGGGCGCTGCGCCATCAGCGCGGCATGGGCCGCCTCGGTATCGCGCTGCTCCCGCAGGCGGGCATCCGTCTGCTCGCCCTGCCGGGTTGCCAGTGTGGCCACCTCCAGCACGGTACGCGCGGCCACATCGCGCTGCTGCAGTTCGGCCAGCTGGGCCTGCAACCCCGCAGCCTGCTCCCGCAGCGCGTCCACGGACTCCAGTTGATACTGCTGCAGCAACGCCGTCTGCTCGATGCGCAGGCGCTCGGCTTCCTGGCGAATGCCGGCCGCCTGCCCCTTGAGCAGTTCCTCCACGCGCCGGTACAGCTCGGTGCGAAACAGCCGCTCGAGGATGGCCTGGCGGCTCTTGGAGTCCGCCGTAAGCAATTCGCGAAAGCGCCCCTGCGGCAGCACGATCACCTGGCGGAACTGGCTGCTGTCAAAGCCCAGCAGGTTGCGCACGAAGTCATCGACCTTGTTGGGCTGGCTCGCCTTGCTGGTCCAGCCCGCGTCGCCCATGACATCAAGCTGGGCCTTGGGCGTTTCCTTGACGGTGCCCTCGCCGCGCAGCTTCGGCCGCTCCTGCGCGGGCGAACGCGTGGCCAGGTAGCGCTGGCCACCCAGGCTGAACTCGAACGTCACCTCCGTGCGCAGGGCCGGATCGGCGTTGGCGCTGCGCATGTCCTGCGCGCTGCGCTCACCGCCGGAGGTGTCGCCGTAGAGCGCAAAGCAGATCGCGTCGAGCAGGGTGGTCTTGCCCGCGCCGGTGGGGCCGTGGATCAGGAAGAAAGCCCGCTCCCCGAGCCGGGTGAAGTCGATTTCCTCGCTGGCGGCAAACGGGCCGAAGGCTTGCAGTTTCAGGCGCAGCGGTCTCATGCGGACTCCCGGTCTGCGCGGGCGATGCCCTCAAGCACCTGGTCGAGCACGCGGCGCTTGTCTTCGTCCAGCTCTTCGTCCGCCACCTCCTTGAAGAAGTTGGCGAACAGTTCGCCGGTATCGAGCTGGCGCAGGCGCTGGCCCGCCGCCCCGGCCTCGCCCGTGCGCGCCAGCACGGCACGCTCGATGGCGAGCGCATTGGGATAGGCCTGGCGCAAACGCGCCATCGGATCGAGCAAGGCGCCGTTGTCGGTCAACACCGCGTGGATGTAGTCATCGCGCCGAGGGTCTGCCGCGCCTTGCGCCAGCAGATCGGCCAGTTGCCCTTCGACGATGCGCAGGTCGCGCCGGGGCGACAGCGCGATCGGCTCGATGCTGACCGCGCCATCGGCCGCCAGCTCGATCATCGAGACCGACTTGGCATGCGTGACTTCGGATAGCGAGTACTTCAGCAAGGAGCCGGCGTAGTGGATGGGCTGGCTGAAGGTCTGCGGGCGATGCAGGTGGCCAAGCGCGACCAGGTCGAAGCCGTCGAACACGCTGGCGGCAACGGCGCCGCTGCCGCCAACCGACAGCGGCCGCTCGGATTCGCTGGCCTCGCCACCGATCACGAAAGCGTGGGCCACCACCACCGAACGCGCCTGCGCCGGATGGCTGGCGCGGATCGCGTCCAGGCGCGCCGCCAACGCCGCCTCGTGCCCGGGCAGTTCCATGTCGAAAGCGTCGCGCACGGTTGCGGGCTCGGCATAGGGCAACGCGTAGATCCGTACTTCGCCATGGGCATCGGACAAGGTCACGCAAGTGGCATCGCGCTCGGTGATGCCGGCCACGTGCAAACCCTGCGCCGTCAGCAGCCGCGCGCCGAAACCAAGCCGCTGGGCGCTGTCGTGATTGCCCGCGATCATCACCACGGGAATGCCGGCATCCACCACGATGCGGGCCAGCACGTCGTCCAGCAGCGCCACGGCCTCGGGCGGCGGCACCGCGCGGTCATACACGTCGCCGGCGATCAGCACCGCATCCGGCCGGCGCTCGCGCACCAGCGCAACGAATTGGTCAAGCACCCAGGCCTGGTCTTCAAGCAGGCTGCGCGCATGGAATACGCGCCCGAGATGCCAGTCGGCAGTGTGAAGAAAACGCAATGTGAATCCCTAGCTGTGTGTGGACGGCCCGCAGCGGACCGCGGCGGCAAGCGCCATCATAACGTTGCCCAGCCGTCATTCAGCTTCGGTTCAGCCGGCACTCTCCACAATAGGCGCCGAGCCAGTGCAAAAGCACCGCCTCCGGCACAACGGGCTGGCCAGGTTGCCGCCCCCCCAGCCGGTATGTTTCATACCATACCTGAGAGAGAAACCATGAAACGCATCCTGATCGCGGCAGCACTGACGGCTACGGCCGCATTGGCACAAGCACAGTACGTGGGCCCAACCACGGTTCCAACGACCACCGTCAAGGCGTTGACGGAGCAAGGCAAGGATGACCAGCACGCCGTGCTGCGCGGACAGATCATCGGCGGCGTGGGCCACGAGCTTTACCAGTTCGACGACGGCACCGGCCAGATCCGGATCAAGATCGACAAGAAGCTGTGGCCTGCCGGAAAGCCGGTGGACGCAACCACCAAAGTGGAACTGCTGGGCGAATACGACAAGCAGCTCTTCGGCGACTCCAAGTTCAAGGTCAAGCAGATCCGCATTCTTTGATGCATGGCGCCAAAACGGCGATGCCCGGGCCGTAATCACCCGGGCATCGCCGCACCGACGTCTGGAAGCCTGGAATCCGGATTATTCCTGGATATTGGCTTCGCTCACGATCTTGCGGTACGACTCGGTTTCCTTGGCGATAAAGCTGCGAAAGGCGGCGGCGTCCTTCGCATCGATGTCGACACCCGATTCGGACAGCTTGCTCTTCACTTCCGGCGCGTTAATGGCGCGAGCCAGTGCGTCCGTCAGCTTGTCGGTCACCGCCTTGGGCGTGTTGGCCGGCGCGAAAAAGCCAAACCACAGGCGCATGTCCACATTGGCCAGTGTCTTGTTCTCCGCCAGCGCCGGGATATTGGGCGCGGCATGCGAGCGCGTGGCCGAGGTCACGCCAATTGCTTGCAGCTTGCCAGACTTGATCTGCGGCAACGCCGTCGACAGCACCAGCACGCCCAGTTCGATCTGGTTTGCCATCAGGTCGGCGATGGCCGGCGCGCCGCCCTTGTATGGCACGTGGGTCATATCAACCTTGCTGGCGCCGCGGATCAGCTCTCCCGACAGATGCAGCGGCGTGCCGATGCCCGAGGTGCCGTAGTTCACCGGCTTCTTGCTCTTGGCCAGCGCCAGAAAACCGGCCACGCCCTGGATGCCGGAATGCGCGCCGGACACCAGCACCATGGGCTGCGAGCCCACCATGCGCAAGGGCACGAGATCCCGCTGGCCGTCGTACTTGATCTTCGGGTTGGTCAGCTTGGCGATCGAGATTTCGCTGTTGGAACCCAGCAGCAACGTATAGCCGTCGGCCGGCGCATTGATGGTCTTGAGCGCGCCGATGGTGCCGCTGGCGCCCGGCGCATTGTCCACCACCACCGATACACCCAGGTCCTGGCCAAGGCGCTGGCTCAGCACGCGCGCCACCAGGTCGTTGCTGCCGCCTGCGGCATAGGGCACGACGATGGTAATGGGCCGGTCCGGATAACCGGCGGCCTGGGCAGGCGCTACGGCCAGGGTCAGCGTGGCGGTCGTAGCGATCGTGACGGCGGCGGACAGCGCCGTGGCGAGGGACTTCTTCATCGGATTCCTTTTCTGGCGCCTGAGGCGCTCCTTTGGTGTGGCAAGCGTGATGCGGGAAACCAGCGGATTGCCGGCCTCATGATGCGGATCGCAATATACATGCCATCCAAAAAACTAGCCAAGTCTCGTTTACGAGACTATACGAGCATTGATGCCGCCGTCATGCACCACAATCGAGCATAAAAGACATATTGATGCACAAAATGCGACTGATCCGGATCATCCGGCTGTCGAGGGTATATCGTCCGGAAGCACGGATGCCTTGAACATAGGGAAGCGCGACGGCATGCCATTCCAACACAATGCTTCTCTCGCCATCCGGCCACGGCCCATGCTAGGATGGGCCTTGTCTTCTTTTTGAGATTCCCCGAGGATGGACGCTCCGCTCGCTGCCGGCCCAATGGTTGATTTCGTTGAAATCGGCAATCGCCTGCGCGCGTACCGTCTAGGCGCGGGTATGCGCGCGGAAGCCATCGCCGAACAGCTCGGCGTATCGCGGGCCGCGATCTATCGCATGGAGAAGGGCGACATCGTCAAGATCGAGACCCTTGGCCGTCTCGCCCAGTTGCTCGGCACCTCGCTGGCTTCCATGCTGGGGGTCGAGTCCGAGTACTACTACTCGGCCGTGGCGTATATCGAGCGCATGCGCCAGCTCGAGCACGGCGCGACGCGCATCCTGGCCCATTTCGAGCCGATCTCCTACCTGCTGACCTCGCCCGACTACGCCGGCCACCTGCGCCAGATGCTGGCGGAGAGCCCGCAGCCGGCGCCAGCCGCAACCATCGACGCCTTGCTGGACCTGCTGGAAGAGCGCAAGCAATCGTTCGCGCGCAGCGTGCCGCCCATCACCAGCCTGATCGACCTGCGTTCGCTGGAGCGCTTCGTGCATTTTGGCTTGGTGGGACGGCTGGACCTGCCGCCCGCGGTGCGCATGGAGCGCTCGCTGGCAGCCCGGCGCGAGATCGAGCGCGTGATCGACCTGCTGGACGCGCAGCCCATCGGCCTGCAGATCGGCATCGTCGACGGCAGCATGCCCAACGTGACCTTCCAGGTCTTCGAGCGGCCCGGCAAGGCTTATGTGGCCACCAGCCCATTTCGTTTCGGCGAGTTTCCCAACGTGTCCACTGGCATCGCCACCGTGACCGCAGCGCCCGAGGCGGTGCGGCTTTACACCACCATGGTCAATGACCTATGGCAACGCGCCTACAAGGGGCGCGATGGCGCCGCGCTGCTGCGGCGCATGTTGAACAGCGTATGAGCGGGCGCGATCC
Organism: Cupriavidus sp. UME77; assembly: GCF_014170355.1. Classification (NCBI taxonomy): domain Bacteria; kingdom Pseudomonadati; phylum Pseudomonadota; class Betaproteobacteria; order Burkholderiales; family Burkholderiaceae; genus Cupriavidus; species Cupriavidus sp. UME77. Next base: position 48,553 of record NZ_LZZU01000045.1, on the reverse strand, counting down.
GCCATGCAGCCATTTTCATTTGATCTACCGAACCCGTTTTCACTAACCGATATTGCGCCATGACGCTTGAAACCACCCTCCAGCAATTCCAGGATTCGCTCCCCGGCACCGACGCTTTCGTGACGGTGAAGAAAGCCACGCGCGAGCTGATCGACACCGACCCCGCACACGCCGCGGCCTACTTCCTGCTGTACGGCTTCGCCCGCTCGTACGTGCTGCTGTACGAGGACCAGGCAGTGACCATGGACTTTGCCGAAGCCGCCAAGCAGGAACTGCTCGGCTACATGCAAGGCATTGCGCGCACGCTGCACGGCGAGAGCGCCGCGCTGCTGGCGGAAATGAACCGCATCGTCAGCGCTTACCAGGGCGGCAAGAAGACGTTCTGAGGCGCAGCGCCCCCGTGCAAGGACGGGGACAATTCACGCCGGCTCGGCCTCGTTGTCGGCGATCTGGAACTTGCGCATCTTCTCCCATAGCACCTTGCGGCTGATGCCAAGGCTGGCTGCCGTATCCTGGCGCCGCCAGCTATTGGCGTCCAGCGCGGCCACAATGCGGCGGCGCTCCTCGGTCTCGCCGCGCCAGTCGGCCGTGCGCTCGCTGCTATCGAACGCACCCGGACGCAGGCTGCGGAACAAAGGCCGGATCCGCGCCTCGTCCCAATGCCCGGTCTGCTGCACGGTAATGCCGATGCGCTCGGCCAGGTTGCGCAGCTCGCGCACATTCCCCGTGAAGAACGCCGTGCCCACCGCACCCTTGAGCCAGTCAGGCACGGGCGGCAATGCGTCCAGCCCTGAGGCCCCGAGCATCTGCTTGAGGAACGACACCAGCAACGCCACCTTATCGACGGCGCCCCGCTCCTCCAGGCTGGGCAGCCGCAGCTCGATCACCGCCAGCCGGAAATACAGGTCCGCACGGAAGCGGCCTTGCGACACGGCCTCGCGCAGATCCTTGTTGGTGGCCGCGACCAGGCGGAAATCCAGCTTGACCGGCATGGTCGAGCCCAGCCGGGTCAGCGCGCTCTCCTCCAGCACGCGCAGCAGCTTGACCTGCTGGAACAGCGGCAGGTCGCCGATTTCATCCAGGAACAGCGTGCCGCCGTTGGCCTGCTCGAAGAAGCCGCGGTGCGCGAACATGGCGCCTGTAAACGCGCCCTTGGCATGGCCGAAGAACTGCGACTCGAACAAGCCATCGGGAATCGCTCCGCAATTCACGGCAACGAACGGTCCCTTGCCATAGATGTTGTTGCGCTCGTGAAAGCGCTGCGCGATCCGCTCCTTGCCCGCGCCGGTCTCGCCATACAGCATCACGTTGCTGCCGAAATCCGCGAAGGTCTCCACCTGCGACAGGAACTGCTGCATGGCGGGCGACTCCGCCACCAGATCCGCCACCGCGTTCGCCGGCTCGGCCGCCGCCAGCAACTGCGGCAGCAGCTTGCCGATCTGGTTGCGCAGGTCTGGCCCCGTGAAATCGTCGGCCAGGATATGCGCATACTCCGCGGGAAAGCGCCCAGGATCCGTCTCGCGCCCCGGCGCCGCCACCCACACCACGGGCATGCCGTGGGCCGCCTCCCAGTCCAGCGCGGTGAACTTCGCCGCGCCGATCACCGAGACACTGATGACCGCCACGCACGGCTTGAGCCGCGGCTCCGCGGGCAAGGCCTCCAGCGCGCCCGCGCGGATCACGTCCACGCCAAGCGGCGACAGGAAACGCGACACACGGTCGGCAATGTCTGACTTGCCTTCCCATACATATACTTCAAGGCTCTCGTAAGCCCAGCGATCTGTCTTCATCTGTCTTCCGCCGTATAGCGATTAGCCTGCTGCATGGCTCAGAACACCAGCTCGGCGTTGTTGCAGTCGATTCCTTGCATCCAGACCGTGGCGCCGCCGAGGTCGAGACCCAGGAGGTTGAGTAGGGCAGTGACGATGGGATCAAGCAAGGCAAACAGTGGCCTCAGCAAGGCACTCAGCGGCAATGGCAGGGTCACGGGAAGCCCAAGCACGGTCACCGTGATGACCGGGTTCAGGTTGTCAAGCACGTCGGCCGCCACGCCGCTCAGCACCGACCTCGTGGAAACGCTCGCGCTCTGTCCCGGCGCCAGCGTCATGGTCGACGTATTGACAGGAACGACACCCATACGCGGACTGCCCGACGCAGTGATATTCACGGCCAACAGGCCCAAGTCCAGGTTCACCAGCGTCACCGGACCCGAAGCGCAGCCGCTGCCACTGGCCGCCGCCAGGCAGGCTTTGACCACGCCAGTGTTCACGCTCAGCGTGGCGCGGCAATCCGCCCGCGCCGCTGCGCACTGGATGCTCTGCAGCGAAGCCGTGGCCTCGGCCAGCTCCACATAGAGCGGCACATTGAGTGTCACGATCTGGGGCAGGATACCCCCTCCCACGTTGAGCGCCACCGCCAGCCGCAAGCCCACTGCCGCCGTATGCGCCGTCGTCTGCCAGGTCGGCGGCGCGCTGCTCAACTGCCGGGCCGGCCCCACCGCCATCACCGGCGGCCTTACGATGTACAAATTGGCGTCCACGCCGCCGATACCCGCCGGCAGATTGATGTTCAGGGGCAGCTGGATAGCCGAATTGCCATTCGCCACCTGCGCGCCGAGCGTCAGCAAGCTGGCGACGTTGAGCGCCACATCGGCCGCCGACGAGGCGGCCGGCGCCAGCACGCCCAGATTGAGCAGTTGGCCCAGCCCGACATTGGCCTGCACTCCGCTCAGGCCGAGCTGCGTCGGTGGGCTTCCCAGCGCGGTGGACAGCAGCGCATCCTTGCCGGCCGCACTCAGCACCAGCGCATAGAATTGCTGGATCGACAGCGAAGTTTTCAGCAACTGGTCAATGGTGCCGACACCCAGCTTCAGGCGCAACTGGTCGAGCGTAACATTGGCGTTGAGCAGGCCCTGCCAGTCCAGCACGGAAAACTTGACGGAGCTGCCCAGCAACAGGCTCAGCAGGCTATTCGCGGAATTGAAATCCAGCAGGCTGCTACCCAACGAAAACGACGCCACCGGCGGGCTCGCATTGGCAATCGCTTCCGCGCGCAACTGGCGCGACGCGCTGCCGGGAATCACGAACAGGATCGGCACGGTCTGGGTCACGACCACCTGCACCGCGTTTGCCGATAGCTTGGTGGTGTCGTAGCCGGCGTTGAAGTGCCGTGCGGTGTCGCTCCCGGTGCTGTAAGCCGGATCCCATACGCCCAGGCAGACACGCATGCCGTCGGCATCGCCGCTGCCCGCTGCGCTGCAATTGACCGTCGCCGTGCCGGCGTAGTCATTCTGCGCGCCGGCCGATTGCGTGGCGCTCAGCACATTGGCCGACACCGTGGCTGCAGCCGCGGCTTGCTTGAGTTGCTGCGCGCCGGCCAGTGCGGCCATGTCGGCGATCTTTTGCAACTGGCGCTGCCGGTAGAACACATGGCCGACATCGATCGACACCAGCGAACCGATCGCAACCGTCGCCAGCAGCAGGGCGCCAAGCACGCCGATAGCACCGCGCTGCCCGCGTCGGCGCCCGGCGACGAGATGCGAGCAGCAGCGAATCATCGGCCGGCCACTCCCTGGCCCGCGCCGCCGCCGGCGCCATTTTTCGATCCCGCCTGGCCCGTGTAGAACTCGGGGATCGGATAGGTGAACGTCGCCATATAGCGCTGGTAGGACAGGGCTGCCTGCTCCCCATGCAAGACCTGCAGCTCGCCAGCCTGGGCGCCACTGCGCTGGATCTCGAGGATGCCACGGGTATGCGGGCCAACCTCTTGCCGGGCCGGTCGCACCGACGGTGTTGCAGGTGCATCGGTCTGGGCCTCGGCGGGGAAGGCGCCCAACCCGAGCATGGCGATCGCAAGCGCCAGTCCGCCGCGGCGGGCATGGCCGCGCAGGCTTCTTGTTCCGGTCTGGTTCATGGAAATCTCCTGGGTTGGTGCCGTCGGCGCGGACACCGGGTATCGGGTATTGCGAGGTTGTGCCATCCGGCGATCTCTCATGGCGTGGCCTGGATGATGTCGGTCAGGCGCTGATGGTTCGGGCCGGGTGTCCCGGCGGCGGCAAGCCGGGCCGATTGTGGCGCGGTCTGCGCCACGGCCTGCTGCGCGGCGACGCGTTCGCGTTGCGCGCTCGCGCGCCGGACCCGCTCTGCTTCCTGCAACACCGCCTTGCGCGTTGCCTCGGGCAGGCCGGCCCGCTGCATCAGCGACGCCGCCTGGTCACGCTTGCCGTCGGCTGCAAGCCAGACCGCCGCGTTGCTCACCACGCGCGGGTTCTTGCCATCGAGCTGCAGGGCCTGCATCACCGGCACGCGCGCCTCGGGCAACGCACCCGTGCGCATCAACGCGTAGCCAAGGTCATTGGCCACCTGCGCGTTGGTGGGATCCGCGCCGGCTGCCAATTGAAACTCTGTCGCGGCAGCAGCAAAGTCGTTCCTGCGGCCGGCGATCAGGCCCAGGCCGTGGTAAGCCCGCGCCTGCACCTCAGTGCCGGCCAGGCTGCGATAAGCCTGCTCGGCGGCGGCATCCTGATTGGTCTCGCGCAAGGCGTCCGCGCGCATTAGCGTCATCGCCGGCGATGCGCCGAAGCGCTTCTCGTAGACGTCGATATGCGCGAGCGACGCGAAGTACAGGCCCTCTTCCTGCATCTTGCCGATCAGGCCGAGGTAGACCGATTTATCGTCGTAGATGGCCAGGTCCTGCTTGTCGCGCAGCTTGGACAGTTCCACCTGGGCATCGGCCTGATCGCTCATGCGGGTGGCCAGGCTGGTACCGCAGCCGGATAGCACGGCCAGGGCCAGCACAGACCCCAGCGCAGTTGAAGAGTGCGCGAGCCAACGCGATCGATATCTCGTCTTGCTTCCTGAGCGCTTGTCTTGCTTGTTCATTTCGATCCCCCCGACATGTGCGCCAGCATTCTTATCACGCCCAAAAAGCCTGGTCCGGCCGTGATGATCAGCAACACCGGCAGCATGGTCACCACCATGACAGCAGTCATCTTCACGGTCAGCTTCCCCACCTGTTCTTTCATGCGCGCCTTGCGCGATTCCTGCAGGCGCAGGCCGAATTGCCGCAGCGGCTCCTGGACGGCCCCGCCGAATCGATCCACCTGGCTCAGCATGGTGATCAGGCTTTTCAGGTCCTCGCTGTCGAACAACTTCCCGATGCGCTGGAGCGTCTGGTCGCGCGACCGGCCCGAGGCAAACTGCTGGTTGGCACGCATCAACTCAGGGCCAAGCACGCGCAGCATGCTGCCGAACTCCGCCACGATCACCTGCAGGCTCTGATCGATCGACAACCCCACACCCTGCAGCAGGCGCAGCATGTCGACCAGCACAGGCAACTCATCCTCCAGGCGCAACATGCGGCTGCTGGCCCGGCGCTGCAACGCCCATTTCGGCGCCAGGAAAAACACTGCGAACGTGACGAAGGCCCACGTCATTGCGCCCATCAGCGATGTGGGCAAGCGCCATGCAAAGACTCCCGCCGCCAACACCGCCGGTAATGACAGGCGCAGCCCCCCAAATATGGCCCGGGCCTTGTCACCGTAGAAGCCACACTGCTCAAGCAATCGCTGTTCTTCGACCGTCACCACGGCCTTGCCCAAAGGCGACTCAAGCCAACGCTGGTCAAAGCGCTTGCTAAGCTGGCTGCCCAGCCGCGCGCCAATGCGAGCGCCGGCGCCTTGGGCCCCGCCAGCATTGGCAGCGCTGGCTGCGCTGGGCGCAGCCGTGGCGGGAGCGTCCGGCACAGCAGCAGCGGCGGCCGCCTGTCGCGAGAGCGCAGCGTCGATGGTGCGCTCGGCGCGGTGACGTTGCCGCCATTGCGCCACCAGCGGCAAGGCCAGGGCGGCCAGCCCGATGGCCGCCGCGCATAGGCTCAGCGAGATCAAGGTAGTGCTATCCATGGTCCCTTGTTCCTATACCGACTTGGCCAGGCGATAGAGCATGGCCGCCCCCATCACTTCCAGTATCACGGCAACCAGCAATAGCGTCTTGCCGGCCGGATCGCGCCACATCATCATGATGTAGGCAGCATTCATCACGAATATCATCCCGGCCACCACCATCGGCAGCAAGCCAAGCACCCAGGCCGACAATCGCGTCTCGGACGACAGCGCATGCAGTTCCTGTTGCGCTTGCTGGCGGTCTCGCATGAAGGCGGCGGTACGCTCCATGACAATATCCGCGCGGCCGCCGTAGCGCACCGCGAGACGTAGCACGGAAGACAGCAGCATCAGTTCGTCAACCTGGTAGATCCGGGCGACCTGCAAGACCGCCTGATCCAGTTCCTTGCCTGCGCGCTGCAAGTGGATGGCCTGTACCAGGCACTGGCGCAATGGCGCCTCGGTATTGCCGATGGCAGCCTGAAAGGCCGAAGGCACACTGCTGCCGATGCTCATCATCCGGACTACCGCATCGAGAAACGACGGCAACTGCTGGCGAAGTCGCTGCCCGGTACGACGGGATCGGTTCCAGAGCATGAAATAAAGGATCGCCACCCCGATCGACAGCGCGGCCAATGCAGCCAGCCAGCCGCCCATGGCAACGCCCACAAGCCCTAAGCCGATGATGGAACCACCCCACAGCCCATAAGTGCGCCGCGTCGGCGCCAGGTCCGCACGGCGCAGGAAATCCGCCCACTTGCGCCGCAGGTCGTGCTGCTTCCTGCCGGCTTGCGGCTCTGGCGTAGCCGCATAGCGTGCCTTGACCTGCTCGGTCTGCGCCTGCAAGAACGCACGCGCGCTCTCTTCCTGCGCGCGTGCCTTGGCGCTGGACAGCAGCAGCAGGCCCAGTCCAAGCAAAACGAGAGCGGCCGCCGCAACGACCAGCGCCGCGCTAGACATCGAAGCGGTCGTCCAGGCCAAAGTTGGTCGGGCGCATGCGCGCCAGCTTGGGCGAATGCGGCAAGATGCCAAGCGAGAGCCAGCGGTCCACCTCATTGCCGTCAGGGCCGACAAACGGCTCGTGGCGGAACAGCTCCTGGGTCGAGATGATGTTGTCGCCGAGGCCGGTGACCTCCGTGATCGAGAGGATGCGGCGCTTGCCATTGGAGAGCCGGCCGATCTGCACGATAAAGTCGATGGCATTGGCAATCTGCCGGCGCAGGCTGGCCTCGCTGCCCTGGAAGCCGGCAAAGCCGGCCAGCATCTCCAGGCGGTACAGGCACTCGCGCGGGCTGCTCGAGTGGATGGTGCCCATGGAGCCATCGTGCCCCGTGCTCATGGCCTGCAGCATTTCCAGCACCTCGCCACCACGCACCTCGCCCACGATGATGCGGTCGGGCCGCATCCGCAGGCTGTTGCGCAGCAGGTCGCGGATCGACACCACGCCCGTGCCTTCGAAGCCGCCAGGGCGGCTCTCCAGCCGCACCACGTGCGGATGGTTGAGCGCCAGCTCCGCCGTGTCCTCGATGGTGATCACGCGCTCGCCGTCGGGCACATAGGTGGCCAGCGCATTGAGCAGCGACGTCTTGCCCGAGCTGGTGCCGCCGCTGACAAGGATATTGCAGCGGGCCTTTACGGCAGCCTCGAGCAGTTCATTGACCTCGGGGCTCATGGTGCCCAGGCCTTGCAGGTCCGCGGGCGTCAGCGGGTCCTTGCGGAACTTGCGGATCGACACCACCGGGCCGGCCAGTGCCAGCGGGGGAATCACCACGTTGATGCGCCCGCCATCCGGCAAGCGTGCGTCGACCATGGGATTGGACTCATCCAGCCGCCGCCCGATCGGGGCCAGGATGCGGCGCACGATGCGCAGCAGATGCCCGCTATCGGCAAAGCGCACGGGAATGCGCTCCAGCACACCGTGCCGGGATACATAGACGTCCAGGTGCCCGTTGACCAGGATGTCTTCCACCGCCGGGTCGTTGAGCAGGTCCTCGATCGGGCCGAAGCCCGCCAGCTCCTTGGTCAGCGCCTCGGCGATCTGATGCAGCTCGGCCTCGTTGATGGGGATGCGGCGCAGCCGCGTGAAGCTCTCCAGCTCCAGGTCGACAAAGCGGTTGATCGCGGTGCGCGACCAGCGGCCGAACTCCGCGCCCAGCTCCTCAATGCGGGTGAGCAGATGCTCATGGGCCGCTTCCTTGATGTTCTGGAATTCCTGCGAAGCAGGAAAAGGCGCGGCGGAGTTATCGGAGAATTCGATGGCTTGCGACATGTCAGTTCCCAGCCCGCTCAGCGCGTATCACGCGCATGGCGCGTAGCGCTTCGGGCAGTTTTTCTTTTACCCGGCCCAGCAAGCCAGCTTCGCTTGCAGTGCCGGCACGGTATCCCAGCCGATCCACCAACTGGCCAATGGCACGGACATAGGGATCGGCGGGGCTGTCATCGGCCAGCACCACGCCACGGTTGAGCGCCAGCACCAGCGGCTCGCGCCGGTCGGGCAAGGTGCCCACCGATGGCGCCTCCAGGCGCTGCGCGATCTGCTGGGCATCCACGCCCAGGCGCGCCTCGAAACGCGAAACCAGCAAGTGCAGGTCCTCGCGCTCCACCTCGCGCTTCTTCAACTCCTGGAGCAACTCCGCGGCCGAGACGATGGCGCCCACGCTCTGGTCCACCACCAACACCACCATATCGGCGGCCTTGACCAGGTGTGCCATGAAGTCGACATTGCTAAAGCCGCCCAGGTCCACCACCTGCAGGTCAAAAAAGGCGCGCAGGCGATTCAGCAGCCCAAGCGCCTCCATGAACGAGATATCCCGCATCTCCGCCAGCGTGGCCGGCAACGGCAACACGGCCACGCCATTGCCGTGGCGCGCCAGCGCGGTCTGCACAAAGACCTGGTCGAAGCGCCGCAGGTTGCGTACGCCTTCGACAAAGTGAAAGCCCGGGCTGATATTCATGTAAAGCGAGCCGTCGCGCGACGGCAGCCCCAGGTCCATCAACAGCACTTCGCCATGGCTACGCTTGCGCACCGCCGCCGCGAGGTTGGTAGCCAGCGTTGTGGCACCCACGCCCACGCGCGCGCCAAGCACCGCCACGACCTTGCCCCGGCGCGCCGGCTCCGCGTGGCCGCGCACCGCCAGCAGCCTGCGCACGATCTCGATCGCGCCAGCCGGCGGCGCGGTCATGTCGATGAAGTCTTTGGCACCCGCCCGCAGCGCCGCCAGCATGATGTCCGGCTCCCCCGCGTTGCCCACCGCCACCAGCGGCAACCCCGGGTACAGCTTCGTCACGTGCTCAGCCAGCCGGCTTGATGCCAGCGCCTGCTCCCGCGAAAAATGCAGAAAGACCATGCCGGGGTTGACCGTGGCGATCTGCTCCACAAAGGCATCCTGCGGGCCAGCCTCTACGGCCAGCCGGCCCAGGTTGCCGAGCGCGTTGGCCAGCCATTGGCGAGGCTCCGGCTGTACCGTATTGAACAGGAAGAAGTCCATCTGACCCTGCCTTGCGCCGTCGTCCTGCTTGCCCAATGTCATTTGGAAAACCCTGGCAGCGTCGGATCGACATATTCGCCAAGCACGTACCGGCCCCACACATTAGGGTTGCTGCTGGTGCGCCCATCTTCGCTGACCGCGGCCACGGCCGCCGCGCCCTTGGCGAGCGGGCGCACCAGGCGCGGCGTGACCACGATCATCAGCTCGCGGTCTTCCTGGTTGAAGTTCAGGTTGCGAAAGAAAGTGCCGATGATCGGCAAGTCGCCGAGGAAAGGCACCTTGTTGACGTTGCTGACCGTGGTACGGCTCACCAGCCCGCCAATCACAAAGCTCTCGCCATCGCCGAGTTCCACCGTGGTGTCGGCGCGGCGGGTCACGATGGCAGGCACCATGGCACCGTTGATCGATATTCCGCGTGACGGATCGAGATCACTGGCTTCGGGCGCCACCTTCAATGCAATGCGATCCTTGGCCAGCACGGTGGGCGTCACGGTCAGGCCGATGCCGAAGGGCTTGAACTGGATGGTGGTCGTGCCGAGTGCCTGCGGCACCGGGATCGGGATCTCCCCGCCGGCAAGAAAGCTCGCGCTCTGCCCGGACAGCGCCACCAGGCTCGGCTCGGCCAGCACCCGCGCCATGCCATTGCTCTCAAGCAGGCTCAGGTTGGCGAAGATCCCGTGCGACAGTGACGCCGCAACAAGATTGAAGGCGCTGCTCATCGGCGAGCTGATGTCGGCGCTGATCGAACCCGGCGTGGAGTCCGTTCGCGGTGTGAAGGTGAACTTGTTCAGCGACGACGGGGAGAACGTGCCAAAGGCGAAGCCGCCGTTGTTCCGGTAGAAATTGAACCCCACCTCCTTGAGCACGGTCTTGCTGACCTCGACCACCTTCACGTCGACCTGTACCGTGCTGCTGACTGGAATCGTGGAGCGATCGATCACCACACCACCCTTACCTTCGGCCGTAGCGGTGGCCGAGCGCGCTGCCAGTTGCGCGCGCAGCGAAGCCTGCGCATCGCGCGCCTCGCCGCTGATCAAAGCGCCGCCGCCCGATACCGCTACGTCGGGATCGCCGGGCTCGCCTCGCGTCGCATCCACCTGCACCCGGTAGGTTTGCGCGGCGTCGCCACGTGGCCAAACCATCAGCTCGGTAGCGCCCGGCTTCTTGGCCACCACCAGCACGCCGTTGGCACCCGAGCCGCTCTTTAGCAGCAACGCATCCGCCACGGCAGGATTGCCGATCGCCACGCGTTCGAGTGGCTTGTTCAGACGTAGCTCACGCTGGCTACCCACCACCAGCTTCAGATCACGCGCGCCGCCGTTGGCCTGCTGCGCCCACGCCGCGGGGACGCTGCAGCAGACAGCCATGATGGTGGCGGCCCCGGCAAGAATGGATTTCATCAATCGACTATCCAGAAGTAACACTGAAAACACCAATCCAAATGCAATCCGGCGGGCGTGCACGAGGCATGCTTCGACCACGACGGCGTTGCTGGCTTCATTCGATCTCGCGCTTGCCGCCGCGGATCATCTCAACACTGTTTTGCGCGACGCTGCTCGCGCCCGCGCCATGGGCGCGCTGCGCGATGGCTGCGGGTGCCGGGACAGGCGATGGCGCTGCCTTGGCAGGAAGCGCGTCACCCCGTGCCCCGCCTGCGATCCCTGATAGTGCAACGCCTGCCATTGCGCGATCGGATGGCGCCAGCACTGCGGATGGCGCCCCGCCTTTTGCCTGCGCCTTTGCCTGCATGACCGGTGCGGGATCCTCAAACAAGCCTTCGGTGGGAACATCCGGATCATCGGGATTGCGCAGGGCCAGCAACAAGCGCCCGGTTTGCTGTGCGATAGCCAGCTTGCCGACGTTGGCCACCGGTACTGCCAGCACGGCGGTCTTCGCGCCTTCGCGGCGCGCCATCATTTGCTCGGGCGCCGGCTTGACGGCTTCATTGACCGTCCCGGCGCCATAGGCCAGCACGCGCAAGCGCGCGAGCAGCATGCGCGCCTGGCTGCCTGCGATCTCCTGGCCATCGCGGCGGAACACCGCGAACACATCGACAAAGTCGCCCGGCTGCACCTGGTTGCCAACGCCAATCACCTCATCAACCGCAACCGCCACCGCGCGCTCGCCCTCTTTCACCTGAGTGGCAAGGCCCGCCAGCAGCTGGCTTTCCAGTACCGGCACGTTCGCGCCGATGCCAACCAGCGGCACCTGGCCAGCGACGCGGGCCACCTCGGTGTAGGCCCCCGCCGGATTGATGGGCAATTGCTCTACCTTGAGCGCATCGACGGGGACCGGCTTGCCGGCTTCAATCGGCTTCACCGTGACCACCACCGGATAAGACTGCGTGCTTCCCGCCACGGGCTCTGCTGGTTTCGCCGGCGTACGTGCCACGCGCCACGCGAGCAACGCCAGCAACGCGGCAAGGACGAGCAGCGCGATGGCAAGCACGCGGATCTGTTTGCTGGTCATGCTAAATCTCTGGTTTGGATACTCTGGTTCGAATAGATGAAATCTGGCTTAGGCACATGTCGACAAACGGTGTCCGCTCGTGGCGTGGGCAGATTCTCATGTGTCAGGCGCCAGCTGCACCGTCGCGCTGCCAGTCAGCGTTGTGGGAATGGGTACCCCGGGGATGACCGGCAAGATCGCGCTTGAGGGAAGGTTCAGCGTCACCCTGACGCAGACCGAGCCGCTCGGGTTGGCGCAGGAAATAACTTGGGCAATATTGGCGGTGGAAATGACGCTACTGATGGAGGCAGGCAGCACAGCCAAAGCCGTCGTCGAAGCCGCACTCACCCGCAGGGCCTGCGTGGCGGCCGCGTTATTGGCTGATGCCCCGCTGGGATAGCGCAGGGCTGCACGCGCGCCTTCTTCCGCGGCAAGCGTCAGCGTCTGCTGCAAGGCCAGCACGATGCCGAAATAGACAATGCCGATCACGACTGCCAGAAAAACCGGCAGCACGATGGCAAACTCAAGCGCAGCCGTTCCGGACGAGCGTGTCCGCACGGCGTGGTTTCCCCGCAATGGCATACTTCACCCGGTTATCTTTTACTTTTTGCGCCGACCGGTGGCGCGGGGCGACAGGCGGTTGGCTAACAGCCCGTCGCCCGCGCGGCAGCTACCTTCCCAGAATCATCCAGACCAGCAAGCCGATCGCAAGGTACGCGGCGTACGGAATACCGCGCTCCTCCGCGGTACTGCGCGGCGCGCCAGGGACGCTAGTGCCGCCTCCTCGCTGCAGCAAGCTTGCGAAATGGTCTCGCCATACAGCCCAGACCGTGCCGGCTTGCATGCGCACCAGCAAAGCATGCGCAAGCGCCAGCAGGCTGCCGACGACCCATACCGTCACCAGCCCCATGGGGCCAGTAAACAAGCCTGTTACAGCGAAGAACTTGATGTCGCCCGCGCCCATGCGGCCGAGTGCATAAACCGGCAACATGACCAGCAGGCCCACCAGAAAGCCGAGCAACCGCGAACCCAGCCCAGGAACAGGCTCAGAAGCCGGCCCGAACGCAAGCGCCAGGCCGATTGCCACGATCGTGGCAACCAGCACGGCATTTGGTACTTTGCGATAAGCGAAATCGGTCCAGACGATTGCCGCGCAGAAAAGCGCGGCAATTAGGGCTAACACTTAGGTACCAAGAATGCCCGTAACCTTGCCGCTCAAGCGAGTGAACAGAGCACCGATGTCGACGCCCAGTTGGGTGACCGTGCCGATAATAGCCAGAGAAATGAGTCCCGCAATCAACCCGTACTCGATTGCAGTTGCCCCTTGTTCGTCCCGAAGAAAGCGTGCCAAAGCGTTTTTCATGATGTCACTCCGTTTTTGATTTATTCCATCACGCAGCGTCCGCTTACCCCTCCGATGCCGCCTCGCTCTTTTGGCCAGGCTAGTACCGAGCAGTAACGCTGGTGAAGAATTTATAGATCAAAGCCATGTATCAACCATACCCCCCCTTGGAGTTATAGTTGTCTCAGCATAAGGGCTGACGTCCGTTTGAAAACAGTGTCTTTTTAAAGAGCAAACGTTCTAATCGCGCCAAATACCACACCCGTTCGGGTGAGCCATGTGGCGCGGTGTGATGTAAAAGGATGCGCAGCCGCGGGGTAAGGACGACTGCGCACCGTAAAGACTTATTCGGCGTACTCGACGTATTCAGATCAACAATCAACGAGCCAGGCCGCCGAGCAGATTGGTCAGCCCCGGCGTGTTCGGCGTGCTCGATGTCGTCGAAGCCGCGCCCGCTGCGGCGTTGCGCGCGCCGCTCAGCACGCCCGTCACAGGTGCCAGCAAACCGGCCAGGGGCCCCAGCGCGCCGGCGGTGCCCGTGCCCGCGGAAGCGCCGCCCGTCACGCCTGCAAGCAAGCCGGTCACGGGTGCCAGCACGCCTGCTGTGCCTGCGCCCGTGCCCGAGCTGGCACCGCCGGCAATGCCGCCCAGGGGCAGGTTGTTGAGCAGCCCGCCAAGCGGATTGCCGCCGGTGCCGTTGCCATGCACCAGCACGCCGGTCCCCGCGACGGTCTTGCCGGCTTCGGTCACGACACCGCCGAGGCTGGAGACCAATGGGGCCTGGGCATTGGTCAGCAAGCTGCCGCCGCTGGCCACGGAGTTGCCAAGGGTTGCCAGCAGCTTGTCAAGCGGCGCGCCTAGGCCGGTGGCGCCGCCAACCGTTTGCGTAACGGTGGTGACCTGCGTGGTCAGCGGCACGATCACCTTGCTCACGCTACCGGTGACTTGCGCCACGGGGCCGGTCGAGAGCGCCTCGCCGAGCTTGCCGCCAGCCATCGTCACCGCGCCGCCAACCTGATTGACCAGGCCGCCCACGGGTGTGGTCACCGCACCTAGCGGCGCCAGTTGCCCAGTGCCGAGGCTGCTCACGAGGTCGCCCGCGCTCGATACCGTGACGCCGGCTTTCTGCACCACGTTGCCCGTGCTGGACACGGTGATGCCTAGCGGATCGGTGACTGCGCCCATCTTGCCAAGGCCGTCGCGCACACCCACGCCTAGCGTGCCGACCGTGTTACCCGCGTTTGCCACTACGCCGCCGAGCGCGTTGCGCGTGGCGTCAGGCAGCAGCGGCACTTGCGCAGCCTGGATCTGCTTGCCGATATCGCTCACCGCATTGCCCGCTGCCACCACCGTATTGCCCACGCCTTCAGTGACCTTGGCGGTGGGCGTCGTGTCAGGCGCCGCAGCCGGTTTGTTCGGAGGGGGCGTGGTTGGCGCGACGGCGGTGGGGCTGGCGCCGCTGCCGGAGCCGCCTGAGGAGCAACCTGCCAGCAGCAACAGTGCGGCGGCGCAGGCGAGGGTCACGGATGACATCGGGGCGAAATGCGCTTTCATGGGATCTCCTGGTCTTCCTTGCGGAAGGTTCTCCTTTGGAACTGCAATCGAATTGGCTCTTGGACGATGCATGCGAAGCCTTGAGCGCGGATCGCAATACGACTAGGGCGTTTGCTCCGCGCCGCGCTGTGCGCCGCGCTTGTCGGGAGTCAATACCGCAAGCAGCGTGCCACCCGCATGGCACGCTGTCGGCAAGGCAGTCCATCAACCCTGGCGCCGCGGCGCAAACCGTTGTTTGACGCGGGATGGCGAGCATGGGCTAGTCACGCGGCACGTTGCACAACAAGGCGGCCCCGTGCCGCGCGGCGTGTTACGTGCTACGTAACGTGTTCCCCCCTCGATGTTCCCGACGCGCAACTGCGCACGCACTGTCTGCCCACACGTTGCCGACACGCCTGGCATGCGGCCACGGCACAGGGAACAGGGCCGCGTTGTTCCGTATGGGCGCCACGGCGTTACGTAACGCGTAACACCGAAACACCGCACAGCGCGCTCATGTCTGGTCCTTTCCCGGCTATGTCTCATCCTCTTCAAACCCAGGCGTGGCAAGGCTTGGCGCGCTTTTATCCGGCGTCCGCGCGCGCGCCGGCGGCATGCGGGCACGCACTGGCACACCCTTTGCGCAATGCAGTGACAACACGGCATGCGCCACGCGCTCCGTGATTTCACGACGGGAAGAAAAAAGGAAAAGGTCATGCGTACTCAACAGATTCTCATCACGGCATTGCTCGGCTCGCTGTTGGCACTCGGCGGTTGCGCCAGCGGTGGCGGCACAACGTCCATGGATACCGGCAGTGGTGCGGGCACCGGCAATGGCGGCGGTACCAGCGCAGGCACCACCGGCGGCAGCGGTACCGGTACCGGTGGGGGCACCAACGCCGGCACGGGTGGTGGCAGCAACGGCGGCAATAACGGTGGCAACAATGGCGGGAACAACGGTGGCAATAACGGTGGCAATAACGGCGGTAACAATGGCGGCAATAACGGCGGCAACACGGCCGCGCTGACGCCGACCAGCAAGATCGTCAATCAGGCGGGTGGCATCGTGACCTCGGCCGGCAACGTGGTGAGCGACCTCGGCACGCAGATCAAGAACACCAACCTGCCGATTCTCTCGACCCAATCCAAGGATGGCCTGGGCGGCGTGGTCGGCTCGCTCGGCGCCGCGGTCAGCACCCTGGGCAACGGCGTGCAAAACGGCCTGGGCAACATCCCTAACGCCACCAACCCGCTCGGCACCACGGTGGCAAGCACCGGCGGCGTGGTCAGCCAGGTGGGCAATGCCGTGACCAATGCCGGCGCGCTCGTCGGCGGCCTGGGCAGCGGTCCGCTGTCGCCCCTGGCAGCCGTCACCACGCCGGTGGGCTCATTGGTTTCGCAAGTCGGCACCGCGGTCAATGGCGCGGGCGCCCAGCTCGGCACGGCCCTCTCGACCGGCCCCGTGGAGCAGCTCACCGGCGGCGTCAGCAAGCTCATCGTGCCGCTCACCTCGCAACTCACCAGCACCACGCAGACGCTCGGCGCTGCCACCGGCCTGGGTGCTCCGGTCAACAACCTGCTGGCGACGCTTGGCGGCGGCCTGGCCACGGCGGGCAACACGATCAAGCAGACCAACACGCCGGTGGTATCGGGCGTGGGCGGCATCGTCGCCGGTGCGGGCAGCACGGTGGCCGCGCTTGGCGGCGTGGTCTACAACCCCGGCGGCACGGGTACCGGCAACCCGCTGGCGCCGGTCACGGGCCTGCTGGGCGGCCTCACGGGTGGACTGACTGGTGGCAGCGCAAGCGGCCCGCTGGCGCCCGTCACCAGTCTGGTGAGCGGCCTGACCGGTGGGCTCACAGGCGGCCTGGGCGGTGGTAGCGCAAGCAGCCCGCTCGCACCTGTCACCAATCTGGTCAGCGGCTTGACCGGTGGGCTCACCGGCGGCCTGGGCGGCGGTAGCGCAAGCAGCCCGCTCGCGCCTGTCACCAACCTGGTCAGCGGCCTGACCGGCGGGCTCACCGGCGGCCTGGGCGGCGGTAGCGCAAGCAGCCCGCTCGCACCTGTCACCAACCTGGTCAGCGGCGTGGTGAGCACGGTCGCCGGCGCAGCCGGCGGCGCCTCGGGTAGCGGCGCAGGCAATGCGCTTGCACCGGTTACCGGCATCGTCGCGGGCGTCACCGGCGGCAATGGCGCAAGCAGCGGCAGCGGCTCGGGCAACAACGCCCTGGCGCCGGTTACCGGCCTCGTGAGTGGCCTGCTGGGCGGCCTCGGCGGCAAGCGCTAAGTGTCAATCAGGCAATACATGCTTCGCGCTTCATGCGCCTGCATGTAAGAATTAAAAAAAGGGGCGCGTTCAACGCGCCCCTTTTAAAAGAGAACGCGATCGGCCACGCAGCAGCGCCAAGGGTAGCGGCACCCCTGGCGTCATTGGCACAGCGCGTTAAAGCCGCATGCTGATTTTTACGGATCCTGGGGTATTACCATGACGCACACACAACTGCGTGTTGCCACGTTGCTGCTCGGCATCGGCGCCTGCAACAGTGTCCTTGCGGAGCCACGCAGCCCGATCCTGGGCGATCCCACGCAAACCTTGCCTAGCATCGCGCCCGCGCGCCCGCCCGAGAGCAATGTCACCGTGCAGGTCGAACGCCCGGACTCCGCGCTGCAAAACCTGCTCACCAGCAAGCTCACGCCGCAGCGATTCCAGATCGAAGGCGTGAAGGCGATCCCATTCGCGGAGATCGCAGCCAAGTTCGCACCGCTGGCCGGCAAGGAAATCACGGTGGGCCAGCTGCTGGCGGTGGCAAATGAAGTCACCCAGATGTACCAGCAACGCGGCTTTCCGCTGTCCTTCGCCTTTGTCCCGACGCAGAGCTTCGAAAATGGCAATGTGCTGGTCACCGTGGTGGAGGGCCATGTTTCCACCATCACGATCCGCGGCGAAGCGGGCCCGGCCGAAGGCCGCCTGCGCGCCATTGCAGAGCAATTGATGCAAGACCAGCCGTTGCGCCGCGAGACCTTCGAGCATTACGTCAACGTGCTGGCGCTGCAGCCCGGCATGCAGGTGGCCGCTACCGTGCAGCCGCCACAGACCACGGACGGCGCCTGCGAGATGGTGCTCGAGGTCAAGCGCAAGCCTTTTACGTTTGGCATGGGCCTGGATTACAAGGATCCGAGCGTGCGAGGCATCTTCACCGCCACCACCAACAGCCTGACGCCGCTGGGCGAACAGATATCGGTCTCCGCGCTGGCGCCCCGGGGCCCGGACCACGAGGAATACTACGTCGCCAGCTACGGCCAGCCGATCGGCACCGAGGGCATGATGGCCCGCCTGAGCGCCTCGCATTACCGTGGCGTGCCGCAGAACGGCACGCTGGCGCAGATCGGCTTTGATACGCGCTATGTGAACGACACCAAGCGCCTCGGCGGCACGCTCAGCTATCCGGTGATCCTCAACAACGCGCATTCGCTAACAGCTACCGGCGGCCTCTACGCCAACGACCAGTTCGAGCGCTATACGCAGTCGGGCACGGGCAGCCAGATCGCGCTGACCACGCATGTGCGCGTGCTGAGCGCGGAACTCGCCTACGTGCAGCGGCAGGAGGGCCAGACCCGCAGCGCCACGCTAGGCGTCTACAAAGGCATGAACGCGCTCGGCGCGAGCCGTGAGAACAACGTCAACGACCTGGACTTCGTGCGCAGCCGGCTGGTGGTGTCGCAGGCCACCGACTTGCCCTGGGGCTTCGGCGTGGCGGTATCCGCCGCGGGCCAATACAGCGGGCAGCGCCTGGCGTCGAGCGAGCAGATCAGCTTTGGCGGCCGCTTCTTCGGGCTCGGCTATCCGGCCGGCGAGGTGGCGGGCGACAAGGGCTGGGGCGCGTCGGCTGAGATCAACCGCCTCTTTACACCTGGCCTGACCTACCTGAAGACCGTGCAGCCTTACGTGCTGACAGACATGGCGCGCGTGTACTCGAACAGTTTGTCGCTGGTGCACCGCACGCTGCAGTCGGTGGCCATCGGCCTGCGCTTCTCGGACCGGCGCTACTACACGCTGGATGTCTCGGTGGCGCAGCCGGTTGGCGACAAGCCGATCAATGCCGCGCGCCGGTCACCGCGCCTGAACGCAACTTACTCTTATCAGTTTGAATAGGTGACGGCGCAGGTGACGGCGCAGGTGACGGCGCAAGTGGCGAGTCGGTAGCGCTTGGACAGCAAAGACGAGGCGTCTTTGGGAATTTTCCACTTAGCTTTGCAGATTTTTCCGAATTTCTGCGGCATGGATGCAAATGATACTTGTTTGCATTCATTGTCAACCGCAGCAGTCGGAGAATCATGCAAAGCGCCCTCGTCATCAGGACCAAGAAGAAGCTCAGCGCCATCCCGCACCTGACAGGCGCCGTTGGCGTGGCCATCGCGGCCACGCCAGCGGCTGCCCAAACCGCGGGAAGCACCAGGGTAGCGGCGGCGGAACTGCCCGCAGTCATCGTCAGCGGCTCGGCCCCGAATCCGTTCAAGACCGACAACACCTCCTCGGTCAAGACGCCTGGCGCCTTGCTGGATACGCCGAGGTCCATCACGGTGATCCCGCAGGAACTGATCCAGAGCACCGCCTCCACCAGCCTCACCGAGGCGCTGCGCACCGTGCCCGGCATTGCATTTGGCGCGGGCGAAGGCGGCAACCCGGTTGGCGACCGTCCGTTTATCCGTGGCTACGATGCGCAGGCCAGCACCTTCCTGGATGGCATGCGCGACATCGGCGCGCAATCACGCGAGATGTTCAACGTCGAGTCGGTGGAGGTCACCAAAGGGCCGGCCGGCGCCTACGACGGACGCGGCTCGGCGGGCGGCAGCATCAACATCGTCAGCAAGTCGCCCAAACTGGGCAGCTTCGCCGAAGGCAATCTCGGCGTGGGCAATGCCAGCTACAAGCGCGGCACCGCCGACGCCAACTGGCAGTTCAGCGGCCACGCCGCGGCGCGCGTCAACGCCATGTTCCAGGATGCAGGCGTGCCCGGCCGCGACAGCACGCATCAAGAGCGCTGGGGCTTTGCCCCGTCCGTCGCCCTTGGCCTTGGTGGCCCGACCCGGCTGACGCTGTCCTATTACCACATGGAGACCAATGGGCTGCCCGACACCGGCATGCCCTACAACAACCCGAACTTCGTCCCGCGCACCGATGGCCGGACGCGTACACGGCTGCCCGGCGACGGCTCGCCGCTCAAGCTGCCGCGCAACACCTACTACGGCCTGGTCGACCGCGATTTCCGCAAAGACAGCGCCGATGTCGCCACCATCCGCTTCGAGCACGATTTCAGTCCGGCGCTCAAGTTCCGTAACCAGACGCGCATCGGGCGCACCAAGCAGGACTACCTGTGGACGCGTCCGGACGGCAGCTTCAATGGCAACATCTACTACGACATGGTCTGGCGCCGGACCAACCAGCGCCATGGCATTTCCACTACGCAGGCCAACCAGACCGACTTGTCGGGCGAATTCCTCACCGGGGCCATCAAGCACAAGTACGCGTTCGGCGTGGAATTCTCTCGCGAGAAAAGCGAGAACGACGGCTACACGGTCGCCACCGGCAACAACCGCTGCCCAAGCGGCCCGGGCGCGACCAGCGGCTACAACTGCACCACGCTGTACAACCCCAACCCGCATGACCCGTGGAACGGCCGCGTCGCCCGCAACTACAACGCGACCAATCACACGGCCACGACCGCATCGGTCTATGCCTTCGACTCGATCGAGCTTGGCAAGCGGTGGATGTTGAATGCGGGATTGCGCTTCGACCGCTACCACGGCGAAGTGCAGACCGCCCGCGCCAACGGTGGCGCCGGCCCGCGCAGCACGCACACGCGTGACGACAATCTCTTGAACTATCAGGTCGGCGTGGTCTACAAGCCGGTGGAAAACGCCAGTGTCTACTTGTCCTACGGCACCTCGTCCACGCCAGCCGGCGCCGTGGTCGGCCAGGGCAGCGAGCCGAGCGGGATCGCGCCGACCAGCGCGGGCTCCGCGTTGTCCCCGGAAAAGAACCGCAGCATCGAGCTCGGCACCAAGTGGGACGTGCTGCGCAAGCGCCTGGCCCTGACGGCCGCCATCTTCCGCGTGGAAACCACCAATGCGCGCATCATCCTGGAAGACGGCCTCGCGGCCATGGCAGGCAACAAGCGTGTGGACGGCATCGAGCTCGGCTTCTCCGGCAACGTGACGGACCAGTGGGCTGTCTTCGGCGGCTACACCCACCTGAAGAGCGAACTGCGCAACAACGGCGGATCCGGCGCGGCCTTCGGTGCGTCCAACGGCCACGCATTCCCCAACACGCCGTCGGATAGCTTCAGCCTGTGGAGCACCTACCAGTTCCTCCCCAACCTCACGGTGGGTGGCGGCGCTTACTACGTCTCCAAGGTGTGGGGCAGCGAGGCCCGCAACAACTGGGTGCCGTCCTACTGGCGCTTCGACGCCATGGCGGCCTACCAGTTGAACAAGAACGTGACGCTGCAGCTCAACGTGATGAACCTCGCCGACAAGGTCTATTACAACCAGGCCTACCCGGCGCACTACGCATCGATTGCGCCCGGGCGCGCCGCCGTTTTCAACGTCAACCTGCGCTACTGAGCCGAGGTTGGTCACCGCCGTGGCACGCGGGAGCCGCACATGCCACGGCATGTATTCCCATGCCGCCAATCCCAAAATGTAACGTTTTCGCTACAGCCGCTATGGATGTATGTCTTGACTGACATATGAAACACAAATGATAATTCCTCTCATTCGCAACATCATTCAAGCAATCGGGGAAATTCGTGCAGACCGCTTTTGTCGTCCGGAAGAACAAGAAACATAACGTCATCCCGCGCCTTTCCGGTGCCGTTGGCATGGCGGTAGCAGCCGCGCCGGTGGCTGCCCAATCGGCCGGCACGACCGTTGCCGCCGTGGAATTGCCCGCGGTAACCGTCAGTGGCGCCAACGAAAGCGGCTTCAAGGCGGACACTGCATCGTCGATCAAGACACCCGCCGCCCTGCTCGACACACCCAAGTCGATCACCATCATTCCGCAGGAAGTGATCCAGAGCACCGGCTCGACCAGCCTGAGCGATGTGCTGCGTACGGTACCCGGCATCTCCTTCGGCGCCGGCGAAGGCGGCAACCCGGTTGGCGACCGGCCCTTTATCCGTGGCTACGATGCGCAGGCCAGCACCTTCCTGGATGGCTTCCGCGACATCGGCTCGCAAAGCCGCGAGTTGTTCAACGTCGAATCCGTCGAGGTCACCAAGGGCCCGGCCGGCGCCTACGACGGCCGCGGCTCGGCCGGCGGCAGCATCAATATCGTCAGCAAGGCGCCCAAGCTGACCAGCTTCGCCGAAGGCAACATCGGCGTCGGCAATGCGGACTACAAGCGCGCCACGGTCGACGGCAACTGGAAGTTCGCGGACCACGCGGCGTTCCGCCTGAACGCCATGTATCACGATGCCGGCGTCGCCGGGCGCGATACCACGCACCAGAATCGCTGGGGCTTTGCACCCTCCGTGGCCTTCGGCCTGGGTACCGACACGCGCCTGACGCTGTCCTACTACCACATGCAGTCGGACGATATCCCCGACACCGGCATCCCGTACAACAACCCCACCTTCAATCGCCGCACCGACGGCCGCCCGCGCTTGAGCGTTGCCGGCGACGGCTCGCCGGTGAACGTGCCGCGCAACACCTATTACGGCTTGTCCGATCGCGACTTCCGCAAGGACAAGGCCGATATGGGCACCATCCGCTTCGAGCACGATTTCAGCCCCGCGCTCAAGTTCCGCAACCAGACGCGTATTGCCAAGACCAGCCAGGACTACATCTGGACCCAGCCGGACGACAGCCAGGGCAATCTGTACTACGGCATGATCTGGCGCCGCACCAATACGCGTGTGGCCACCGCCAATACCATTGCCAACCAGACCGACCTGTCGGGTGAGTTCGCCACCGGCACGATCAAGCACAAGTACGCCTTCGGCGTGGAGTTCGCGCAAGAGAAGAGCGAGAACGACAGCTACAACGTCGCGACCGGCAGCAACCGCTGCCCGAGCGGCCCGGGCGCTGCCGGCGGCTACAACTGCACCACGCTGTACAACCCGAACCCCAACGACCCATGGGCGGGTGCCATCAGCCGCGTGAACAACCCGACCAACTCGAAGACCAACACCAGCTCGGTCTACGCCTTCGACTCGATCGAGCTGAACAAGCAGTGGCTGCTCAATGCCGGCGTGCGCTTTGACCGCTACAGCACCGAGTTCCAGGCCGCCCGCGCCGCCAATGGCACCCGCGCCGAGTACTCACGTGACGACAACCTGTTCAACTACCAGTTGGGCGTGGTGTACAAGCCGGTGGACAACGCCAGCTTCTACGTCTCCTACGGCACCTCGTCGACCCCGGCCGGCTCCTTCCTGGCGCAGGGCAGCGACGGTAACGCACTGGCGCCGGACCGCGCCGGCAACCGCGGCGACCAGCTCGCCCCGGAAAAGAACCGCGCCTTCGAAATCGGCACCAAGTGGGACGTGCTGCGCAAGCGCCTCGCTTTGACTGCTGCGATCTTCCGCGTGGAAACCACCAATGCGCGCATCACGCAGCAGGACGGCACCGCCGTAATGGGCGGCGACAAGCGGGTGGATGGCGTGGAACTCGGCTTCTCCGGCAACGTGACCGACAAGTGGGCCGTGTTCGGCGGCTATACGCACCTGAAGAGCGAGCTGCGCAAGAACGGCGGTACCGGCGTTGCTTTCGGCGCCACCGACGGCCAGTCCTTCCCCAACACGCCGGCGGACAGCTTCAGCGTGTGGAGCACGTATCAGATCATCCCCAACCTCACGGTCGGCGGCGGTGCGTACTACGTCTCCAAGGTGTGGGGCAGCGAAGCCACCAACAAGTGGGTGCCCTCGTACTGGCGCTTTGATGCGATGGCCTCGTATCGCATCAACAAGAACGTGACGGTGCAGCTCAATGTGTTCAACCTGGCCGACAAGGTCTATTACAACCAGGCCTACGCCAGCCACTACGCATCGATCGCTCCCGGACGCTCCGGCGTCCTGAGCCTCAACGTGCGCTATTAAGCGGCGGCAAGCGCTCGGCAAACCCTGCGCTGCCGGGCGGTCTTGCTGACCGCCCAGCCCGCACACGGCACACCACCCTTGCGGCACGGTGTGCCGTTTTCACTTTATCGCCCCGTATGGAAACACCGGACACACTGGCCACACTCCCTTCGCGCATCGCCTCTCCGGGAGAGCTTGATCAGCTTGGCCCCAACGGCCTGGCCGACAAGCTGCGCGAGCCGCCACACCTGGCGCTGCCCTGGCTGGGCGGCGCCGCCGTGCAAGGCAACCTCGAAGCGCAGATGATTCTCGGCCAGTGGTTTCTCGCAGGCCACGGCGTCGAGCGCGACGAAGGCCGCGCCTTCGCATGGTTCAAGCACGCCGCGCACGCCGGTCATGCCGGGGCCTCTAACATGACCGGCCGTTGCTACGAAAACGCCTGGGGCACGCCGCAGGACGATCACGCGGCAGCGCAGTGGTACACGCTCGCGGCGCAGCGCGGCTCCGACTGGGGCATGTACAACCTGGCAACCGCGCTGGTGCTTGGCCGCGGCATTGCCGCCAGCCGCTCGCAAGCGCTCGACTGGTATATGCGGGCCGCCGATATGGGGCACGCCAAGTCGCTCAATATCGTGGGCGGCTTCTACGAGGACGGCTGGGAAGTAGAACGCAACGCGGCCGTGGCAATGGACTACTACCGCCGCGCCGCCGAAGGCGGCGATTTTCGCGGCCAGTTCAACTACGCCCGCGCGCTGGCGCTATGCGGCCAGGAACAGGAGGCCATCCGCCGGGTGCGGCAAGTGCCGCGCACCGCCAATGCGCCATTCATCGACAAGATGCTCGCCTTCCTGCGCGACGCGCCCGACGCGGCGCTGAACCAGTTGTATCGCCACGCGGACGATGCCGCGCAACTCAGCTCACGCGAAACCCAATCTTCAGCGTGACCTGGAAGTGCGCGACCTTGCCGTCCGCGATGTGCCCGCGTGTCTCAACCACTTCGAACCAGTCGATATGCTGGATGGTCTCGCTCGCCTTCTCGATGGCGCTACGGATCGCCGCGTCGCAGCCGTCCGGCGACGAGCCTACGATCTCGACCAGTTTGTAGGTGTGGTTTGACATGTCCGCCCTCCTTGGCGCGATGGCCGCTGGCTATGATCCGCACCCGCCAGCTTGGTGCTCCGGATACATCTCTCCATCATAGGCAGCGGGCACGGCAAATCCAAAGCGCGGTTACTCGCCGACAAGTGATTGACGCGCATATCGTGCGCATCCAATACAAGGATTCCTTTCTGAGCGCGAGGGTGCGCACTACCTCTGGCTCCGCCGTGTACCGGGATTGCGTGCCCGCGCAGGACAGTGCCGTGGTGGCGCGCCAGCGGGCAGCGGGCGCCATCATGTTGGGCAAGACCAACCTGCCGGAGTTCGGCGCGGGCTCGCACACGCTGCAGGAGGCGATTCGCGAGTGCCAGGCGCTAGGCTGCACGGTGGATGAGGCGGAGCCGGATTTCATCGGGGCCGACCACGCCTTCGAGGTGCTGCGCGCGCTGGCGTTCGCCACCAGCTACGGCGCGGCGAGCGCGCGCTGCTGGCCTTCGCGCAACTGTTCGAGCAGGCCACCCCCTCAGGGCGCATCCGCCCGGCGTTGTAAGCCGCCACGGCGGCGCCGGCCAGGGTCCGCGCTGCGGCCCACATTGACCATTTCGACAACATCGGCCACATTGATCGCAACACAAGGGGAAACACCGATGCTTGCAACGCATATGACAAGATGGACGCTGGACAAGACCAGCGCCGTGGCCCGATGCATCATGGGGGGTGCCGCCGCCTGCGCGGCGCTGGCGGCTGCCGGGCCGGCGCTGGCCCAGACGTACCCGGACAAGCCTGTCAAGCTGGTAGTGCCGTTTCCCCCGGGCGGCTCCACGGATGTGCTGGCCCGCCTGGTGGCGCGCAAGCTGGGCGAAGTGCTGCGGCAATCCGTGGTGGTGGAGAACAAGGCCGGTGCGGGCACGATCGTCGGCGCCGACTATGTGGCGAAAGCCACGCCTGACGGCTATACCCTGCTGCTCAGCGCCGCCACCACGTTCACCGTGAATCCGGTCACGTACTCGCGCCTGCCCTACGACTCGCTCAAGAGCTTCGAGCCGCTCGGCATGGTCGGCTCCACCGCGCTGGTGCTGCTGGCCAATCCGGCGGTCAAGGCGGACACGCTTAAGCAACTGGTGGCCGAGGCCAAGGCCACGCCGGGCGGCATGTCCTACGGCTCCTATGGCGCGGGCACCACCGCGCACTTCGCGGGCGAGATGATCAACGCGGCGACCGGCATGGGCTTGCTGCACGTACCGTACAAAGGCAGCGCGCCCGCCATGGCCGACCTGATCGGCAACCAGATCCCGCTGTCGGTCGATACCGTGGTGGCAGCCGCGCCGCAAATCAAGGGTGGCAAGGTCAAGGCCATCGCCGTCACCAGCGCCACGCGCTCGATGCTGTTGCCCCAGGTGCCCACGGCGATCGAAAGCGGCTATCCCGGCGTGTCGCTTAGCACCTGGTTTGCCATCGTCGCGCCCAAGGGCATTCCCGCGCCGGTGCGCCAGACGCTGGACGCCGCCATTGCCAGCATGATGAAGGATCCCGCGCTGCAGCAGAGCATGACCGCCAACGGCTTCGAGCCCGAGTACGGCAGCGCCGGCGAATACCGCGCGCGCGTCACCAGCGAGATCGCGCGCCTGCGCAAGATCGCGCAAGCGGCGAACATCCACGCCGATTGATCGCTATCCGGCGGTATCGGCCTCGCATGGCACCATGCGAGGCCGCCCGCTCGCGAAGAGGCCATTTCAAAAAGATTCTGCCGTCGTTGCGCGGCCTTGGCCGTACCACTTGTACTGTCCGCGGCAGCGCGCCGGGCCAGAACCGCTTCGCTTCATTTTGAAACCGCTTCTAATGAACGCCAGGAAGAACGCCACGCAAACTGGTAAGGATCATGCCATCGCAACGGCGCGCTTGGTGTGTGCGCCTTGCCGTTGTTTGCGCTGTCCTGGGTGCGTGTTGGCGGACTGTTGCCTTGACGCGTAAAACGATCGTATGCGCCGAGAAAGTGTTTGTCCTTTCCGGTGCATACGTTCTACCTTACGAGTGTGCGCCCTGCCTTTCCGGAGACCGCAATGGCAATCCGTTCCACCGCCTCACACAGCACCGCGCAGTTGCGACGGCTCGTCGGCCAGTTGCAGGCCGAGGTCGATTCGCTTGATCACCTGGCGATCTTCGATGCCGAGACCCAGACCGCGCTGGGCCAGGCGCGCGACCGCCTCACCCAAGGCATCGAGGCGATCGAAGATGCCATCCAGAGCCTGCGCACCCTGCAGCAGGTGCGCCCCTCGGCCATGCGTAGCCGAAAGACGCCGCGCGCGGCCTGATCCACAGGGATGCAGCTTTGTTGCCCGCAATGCTCAGAATTCCTGCACAGTC
Organism: Cupriavidus sp. UME77; assembly: GCF_014170355.1. Classification (NCBI taxonomy): domain Bacteria; kingdom Pseudomonadati; phylum Pseudomonadota; class Betaproteobacteria; order Burkholderiales; family Burkholderiaceae; genus Cupriavidus; species Cupriavidus sp. UME77. The sequence goes on along the minus strand of NZ_LZZU01000045.1, from coordinate 21,328 downwards.
GGGCGCAGCACAATCTCGTTGATGTCCACGTCGGCCGGCTGCTCGATGGCGTAGGCGATGGCGCGCGCCACCGAATCGGCCGGGATGGCTTGCTGATAGAACTCGCCCACCACCTTGGCGCTCTCCGCGTGAGAGCTGCCCAGCTTAAGTTCCGAATCGACCGCCCCCGGAGAAATCACCGTGGTGCGGATCGCGCCGCCGGTTTCATGCCGCAGGCCTTCGGAAATGGCGCGCACCGCGAACTTGGTGCCGCTGTACACCGTGCCGCCCGGGCTGAACACCTTTACGCCCGCGACCGAGGCAATATTGATGAAGTGCCCCGTGCCCTGCTTCTGGAACACCGGCAGCGCGGCGGCGATGCCATACAGCACGCCCTTGATGTTGATGTCGATCATGCGCTCCCATTCCTCGACCTTGGCCTCGCTCAGGGGGGCGATGGCCATGAGGCCCGCGTTGTTGATCATGACGTCGATGCGGCCAAAGCTGGCCACGGCCTTTTGCACCAGGGCCTCGACATCGGCGCGCCGGCTTACGTCGGCTACCACCACTTCCACCTTGCCTCCCTTGGCGCGGATCTCGGCCGCCAGGGTTGCCAGGCGGTCGCCGCGACGCGCGGCCAGCACCAGCGAGGCGCCCGCCGCGCCCAGGTGACGTGCGGTGGCTTCGCCCAGCCCGCTGCTGGCGCCGGTGATGACGATAACCTTGCTTGCGATGTTCGTGCTCATTGTTCACTCCGGAGAACTGCAGGCGCGCTGCCTGCGGGTGGGAGTGATTATCTGGGCGGCGACGATCAATCAAAATGGAAACGTTTTGATTTCAGTATTCCATTTTTTGGAATTTATCGGCTAACAACTAACAGCTAACAACTAACGGCTAACCCCGCCCGGCGGCAGGCAACCCACCGTCCACTCGTTCAAGCCAGCGGGAAGCGGGAAGCGGGAAGCGCGCTCAGCGCGCCGGCACTGCGTCCTTGTCGCCGAAGTAAGCCACCAGCGCGTCGAACACCAGCCGGATTCGCATCGGCACCGGGCTACGGCGCGAGCGGTAGATGTACAAACCCCACGGGGCGGGCGCGAAGCGCTCCAGCACGCTGACGAGGCGGCCCGAGCGCAGATGGGGCTGCGCGAGATAGTCAGGCAACTGCCCGTAGGCGAGCCCGGAGAGGATCGCCTCCATTTCGGTCTCCGGGTCGTCGGTGAGAAACGCTGGCGCGCGCGGGTTGAACTGCTCGCCCTGGGCGAAATACCACGGCCAGGCACGACCGCTGCTGCGGTCGATCAGGCCTGTGGTGGGCAGCGCGGCAAGTTGGGCCAGATCGGCCGGCTTGCCCACGCGCGCCACCAGTTCCGGCGTGCCCACGACATGGAAGCCCACCCGCGTCGTCATGCGTGCCACCAGCCGCTGGTCGCGAAACATGCCGAGGCGCAGGCCGATGTCGATCTCGTCGTCGACCACATCGGCGACCTGGTCCGAGAGCCGGATGTCGAGCGTGATGCCCGGATGCGCCAGCGCTACCTCCCGCAGCGCCACCAGCAGATGCTGCCGCCCAAGCGTGCTCGGCGCGGTAATGCGCACGACGCCCTTGAGCTCCGTGTCCGAGCGGCTGGCCGGATGCGCGAACAGGCTGTCGACATCCACCAGCGCCGCGCGGGCGCGCTCGGCCAGGCGCTCGCCGGCGGCGGTGATGCGGATCTGGCGGGTGTTGCGGTGGAACAGCGGCTCGCCCACGGCTTCCTCAAGGTCCTTGACCGCGCGGGTGACGGTTTGCGGCGACGTGCCCAGCCGCGTCGCGGCCGCCTTGAACGAAGCCGACTCCGCTGCCGCGCAGAAGATCCTCAGCATTTCCAGCCGGTTGAGCATGGTGGTGTGCGCCGTAAAAAACGCAGGTGTGGGTGATGATGCAAAAGCGCGATTATAGGAGCCGCCGCAGCATTGAATGAGAACCGTCTCATTGCCGCCCTGGTCTATGTAGGTTGCGCCTCGCTCGTTCCGCATCGCGCTTCTGTCTGGCAGAATGCCCGGCTCCCGCGCGCAGCCTCCGCCATCCTGCGCGACGGGGCAATGTCCTCTGACGGCGCTCGCCGGCTTTTTCAGGGTTTTTTTCGGGCCTTTGCCGGTTTTTGCCGTCTCTTCAATCTGCAAGCTGTAAGGATTCCTTTCTCGCATGAAGACGTTTTTTGTCTCGGTGGCGCTGTGCCTGGCATCTGGCGTGGCCAGCGCTTCCGGTAGCTTTGCCCAATGTCCTCAATTCTTCGCGCAAAGCGCGGCCCCCAAGGCGCCGAGCTCGGCCGAGCTTAAGCTGCGCCCGCTTTGCTATGACGCCTTTGCAGTCATGCACTCGGGTCGCAGCAAGACCCCGCTGTACGTGGCCGAGCGCCTGTCGCGCGCGCAACTGATCGATGCCAGGGATGAGACGCGAACGAATCGCTTCTTTTCCGATGCGCGCCTGCCCCGCGCCGAGCGAGCGGAGCTGGACGATTACAAGGGCAATGAAGGCATCGACCGCGGCCATATGTCGCCTGCCGCCGACCAGCCGACCGCGCAAGCCATGTCGCAATCGTTCACGCTCGCCAACGTGGTGCCGCAATACAGCCAGAACAACCGCAAGGCATGGGCCTCCATCGAAAAGGCCACGCGCAAGTACGCCATGCGCGCGGCGGGCGATGTCTATGTCATCACGGGTCCGGTCTTCGATGGCAGCGTTCGCACCATCGGCAGCGGCAAGGTCTGGGTCCCCACGTATCTCTACAAGCTCGTCTACGATCCGTCGACCAACCGTGCCTGGGCGCACTGGATCGAAAACTCCGACGCCGCCCGGCCGGGCAAGCCGATCTCCTATGGCGAGCTGGTCAAGCGCACCGGCATCGAGTTCCTGCCTGGCGTTCAGCCGGCAAGCTGACGAACCGGGCGCCCGCATGCTGCATGACGGGCGGTGTGACGGGTTGCGGCACGCCCGGCACGTCTGCCCGGACAGTGGCACACTTGCGGTTCGCCGGATTTCTGTCCTGCCGATCAACGTCACTGAGTGTCAATGGAGCAAGCATGCCTAACCACAGCAACAGCCAATGGATCCGCGTTGAAACCGAAGGCGGCGCCTTCGATGCCTACCTGGCCCTGCCGCCCACGGGCAAGGCGGCCAATGCACCGGGCATCGTGCTGGTGCAGGAAATCTTCGGCGTCAATGAACATATCCGCGCGGTAGCGGACCAGTACGCCCTCGACGGCTACGTGGTGCTGGCGCCGGACGTGTTCTGGCGCCTGGCGCCGCGCGTGGAGCTCGGCTATGCGGGCGCGGACATGGCGCGCGCGATGGAGTTGCGCCAGAAGGTGGATGTGGAGCTGGCGGTGAAAGACATCGCCGCCACCGCCAAGGCGCTGCGCGGCCAGCTCGGCGCGGGTGCAAAGATTGCGGCAGTGGGCTACTGCTTCGGTGGCCTGATGGCCTACCTGAGCGCCGCGCGCGGCCTGGTCGATGCGGCGGTTCCTTACTATGGCGGCGGCATCCAGAACAATCTGCAGGAAGCCGCCAGTATCAAGGTGCCGGTCCAGTTCCACTACGGCGCGCTCGATGCGCATATCCCGGCTGACGCCGTCGAGAAGGTGCGCGCGGCCGTGGCCGGCAATCGCCAGGCGGAAATCCACGTCTATGCGCAGGCCGATCACGGCTTCAACTGCTGGGCGCGCGGCTCGTATCATCAGCCGTCCGCCGCGCTGGCCCACGGCCGAGCCCTGACCTTCCTGGCTGGCGCGCTGTCCGCCTGAGCCTCGCTTTATCTTCCCCTTGCGCCGGGCGTCCTGCCCGGCGTCTCTCGCCTTCCCCCTCGCCAGGGCGGCTTGCGCCTGTGCCGTCCCGCCCCTATGCTGGCCCCTCGAAGGCCAACGCCACAGCCATGGCATCGTGCTTGCGCCGGGAATGCAATGACGCGATCAAACCCTGCGGCATCGGCTCTCAAGACTTGCTGGACCCTAAAACCATAACGGAGACCACCATGCAGTCAGAGCAGCAGCGCGTCCTGCGCAATACCATCCCCGATGCCCTCGCCCGCGCGGTGCGGCGCAGCCCCGACAAGGTGGCGCTGCGCTTTGGCGAACGCAGCTGGACCTATCGCGAACTCGAGGCCGCGGCGGCCAGCGTGGGCGCCGCGCTGCAGCGGTGGGGACTGCGCCCCGGCGACCGCGTGGCGGCGTTCGGCAAGAATTCGGATGCCTACGTGCTGCTGTGGCTGGGCTGCCTGCGTGCCGGGCTGATCCATGTGCCGGTGAATTTCTCGATGACGCGCGGCGAGGTCGAATACATCGTCGCCCAGTCCGGCGCCAGCGCGCTGTTCGCCGACCCGGCGCTGGCCGCGCACGTCGAAGGACTGCCTTGCCCGCTGCTGGGGACCCTCCATGGCGGCGGCCAGCGCGACGTGCTGACGGCGGCCAAGGGCCCCGCCGGGGAGATCCTCGCCACCCTCGACGACGCCATGCCGGCGCAGATCCTCTACACCTCCGGCACCACGTCCGCGCCCAAGGGCGCGGTGCTGACGCATCGCGCCTTGCTGGCCGAATACATGAGCGCCATCGCCACGTGCGACATCAAGCCGGAGGATGACGCGCTGGCTGCGCTGCCGCTCTACCACTCCGCGCAGATGCATGTGTTCCTGATGCCGCTGCTGCTGATGGGCGGCAGCGTCCTGCTGGCGCAAAGCCCCGAACCGGGCTTCTGCCTGCGCACGGTGCGCGAGGCCGGCATCACCAGCTTCTTTGCGCCACCCACCGTATGGATTGCGCTGCTGCGCCACGCGGACTTCGATCCGCGCCAGCTGGTCTCGCTGACCAAAGCCTATTACGGCGCCTCGATCATGCCGCTGCCGGTGCTGCTGGAGCTGCGCGAGCGCCTGCCCGCGCTGGGCTTTTTCAACTGCTACGGACAAAGCGAGATCGGCCCGCTGGCCACGGTGCTCGGCCCCGAGGAGCACCGCGAGCGGCCCACTTCGGCCGGGCGGCCCGTGCTGAATGTGGAAACCCGCATCGTCGACGAGAAGATGCAGGACGCCAGACCTGGCGAGCTCGGCGAGATCGTGCACCGCTCGCCACAGTTGCTCACCGAGTACTGGGACAAGCCGGAGCAGACCGCCGAGGCCTTCAGCGGCGGCTGGTTCCACTCGGGCGACTTGGGCTATATGGACGAGGGCGGCTACCTGTATGTGGTGGACCGCATCAAGGACGTGATCAATTCCGGCGGCGTGCTGGTATCCAGCCGTGAAGTCGAGGAGTGCCTGTACCAGCATGAGGCCGTGGCGGAAGTCGCCGTCTTCGCGCTGCCGCATCCCAAGTGGGTGGAGGCCGTGGCGGCTTGCGTGGTGCTCAAGCGCGAGGCGCGCGCCGAGGAGGAGGCGCTGCTTGCCCATGCCCGCGCCGCGCTGGCCCCGTACAAGGTGCCCAAGCGCATCGTGTTCGTGCCCGACCTGCCGCGCAACACCGCCGGCAAACTGCTCAAGCGGCAATTGCGCGAAGATTACGCGGGCTTGTTCGGGGCTGGACTGTAGGCGATCAAGACTTCAGCAACGCCAGCAAGGCCTCGGCCGCTGCGGCAGACGAGGCGGGATTCTGTCCGGTCACGAGCCGCTGCGCCACCAGCGCGTAGCTCTGCCAGTCGGCCGCCTTGCTATAGTGGCCGCCCAGCCGCTTGAGTTCATCCTCGACCAGGAAAGGCACCACCTCGGTCAGCTGGACGGCGGCCTCCTCGGCATTGGAAAAGCCCGTCACCGCCTTGCCCCGCACCAGCGGCTCACCGTCCGGGCCACGCACGTGGCGCAGCACGCCGGGCGCGTGGCACACGGCGGCAACCGGCTTGCCGGCGGCATACATGGTCTCGATCAGCGCAATGGAGGCGCGATCCTCGGCGAGGTCCCATAACGGGCCGTGGCCGCCGGGATAGAACACAGCGTCGTAGTCGCCACCCTTGACCTGCGCGAGCTTTAGCGTGCTGGCCAGGGCGGCCTGGGCCGCGGTGTCCTTGCGGAAGCGTTCGGTGGCTTCGGTCTGCGCATCGGGCGCGTCGCTCTTCGGGTCCAGCGGCGGCTGGCCGCCCTGAGGCGAGGCCAGCGTGATGTCGGCCCCGGCGTCGCGGAACACATAGTAGGGCGAGGCAAACTCTTCGAGCCAGAAGCCGGTTTTCTTGCCGGTATTGCCCAACTGGTCATGCGAGGTCAGAACCATCAGGATCTTCATGCTGTGCTCCTTGCTGTGGGTTGAACGGCGCCAGGCGCGGAAGCGGGTGCGCTATGCGCGGCCGCCTCTCCGCCCGGAAACCCTTAGACCATAGACCTTGGACAACAGAAGATCCGGGCAACCCCATCGTTAGTAAGGCATTGCCACGCCGTTCTGCACCTTGACCCGGTCGCCGTTGCGCAGGTTGTACGGCGTCGACTGGGTCAGCGTGAGGTAGCCGTTGTCGGTGGTGCGCACGCGGATGCGGTACGCGGGCGGTGCCGTGTTGGCGCGCTTCTCCACCTCGTTGCCGGCCACCGCGCCGACCACCGCGCCGCCGATGGTCGCCACCGTATTGCCGCGGCCGCCGCCTACCTGGTGGCCGAGCAGGCCGCCAACCATGCCGCCGATCAAAGTACCGGCGACGCCGCCGCTTGCCGGCTGTCCCGGCAACATCTCGATGGATTCAACCTGGCCATAGCGCACGCCGTAGGCGTCGTTGCCGTAGGCGGCTTGCGGCTGGCTCGCCTGGGGATAGCCGGCTTGCGGGTAGCCCTGTTGCGGATAGCTCTCCTGTACCGGCGCCTGCGGGTAAGCGGGTTGCTGGTAGCCCTGCTGCGGGTAGGCCACGGGGTAAGCGCCACCCGCCGGCGTGCTGCTGCCGTACGTGCCCGAATTGCCATAGGCCCCGTAGCCACCATACCCGCCGCCATATGGCGCGCTCACGCAGCCGGCCAGGGCGCCCGCTGCAAGCAAGGCAAGCGCGGCGGTACGAAGGGGGAAGGAAGGGAAAGGCATCGGGAAAACTCCTGCGGTAGCAACGCGAGTGGGAATGCGCGCGAGTCTAGGGCCGCAGGGTCGCCTCGGGTGTCACCGAGGCTTGTGATTGGTAACCACCTGTAACGGGGAATGCCTGGCGGGTTAAAAAAACGCCTTTGCCCGCTTCAGGAGCGCTTCAGAAACGCTCCACGAGCGCTCAGGCGCGCTCCGCGCCATCGTCGTTGAAGGCCGTGAGGCGTGCCACGCGGAAGGTGCCGCGCAGCGACTCCAGCTCGCTCCGGTGCAGCATGGCCAGCCGGTTAAGGAAGCGCTCGCCCTTGGCCATCAGGTGGACCTCGACAATGCGGCGATCATCCGGGTTGGCCTTGCGCTTGACCAGCCCGGCCGCCTCGCAGCGATTGACCAGCGCGACCACGCCGTGCTGCTTGGCCTGCAAGCGCTCGGCAAGCTCGCCGATCGATGCCCAGTCCTTGCCGGCACAGCCGCGGATATGCAGCATCAGCAGGTATTGCTGCACGGTCAGCCCTTCGCTCTGGGCAGCATCTTCTGAAAACCGCAGGAAACGCCGCAGTTGGTAGCGAAAATCGGAAAGTGCCTCGAAATCCTGCTTGGCAAGCGGGGATTTGGATGCGGCAGGCTGGCGGGTCATAAGGGGCAGCGTCTGGGCGCTGGGGAACTTGGCTCGACGCTTATTATAGGGGCTGCCCCCGGCGGTCCCGCAGGCGTGTGGCAGTGTCTGGTTCCGGGGCCAGGCCAGGGTTTCGACCAGCGCCGATGCGGGTATGGCAGAATCTGTGCGTTCGCAGACACTCCTGACTGCAGACATCACACTTCCACCGGAACCGAAACCGATGTTCTCGGAAATCGCCCTTTTCCTGCTCGATACCGTCTTCAGCTTGTTCGGCATGGCGCTGCTGCTGCGCCTGTGGATGCAATGGACACGGCTGCCCACGCGCAATCCCGTCTCACAAGGCGTATTCCAGGTCACCGACTGGCTGGTGCGGCCCTTGCGCCGGTTCATCCCCGGCCTTGGCGGCATCGACTGGGCCACCGTGATCGGTGCCTGGCTGACCGCCCTGGCGTTCCTGCTGCTGGTGCTGCTGGTCTCCGGCGCCGACCCGCTGGCCTACCTGCCGCTGATCCTGCTGATCGCCGTGCTCAATGTGCTGAAGTGGGGCATCAGCATGGTGATGTGGGTCACGCTGCTGATGGCGATTCTGTCGTGGGTCAACCCGCACTCACCCGTCACGCCCGCCATCAACCACCTGACCGAGCCGCTGCTGCGCCCGATCCGCCGCGTGATTCCGCGCCTGGGCGGCTTCGATATCTCGCCGCTGGCGCTTTTCGTGATCGCGCAGATCCTGCTGATGATCATTGCCCGCCTTGGCGCGGGATTGTTCGGCGCACGATTTGGCCTCTGAAGACATCCAAAGACCACCAAAGAACCATGAAGGCCTTTTGAAGGCCCCTCCGGCAAGGGATGCCGATGAATGCCCCTCCGGCAAGGGATGCCGATGAATGCCCCGGGTGCACACCCGGGGCATTGTTCATAGTGACGAACAGTGTTTTGGTGATTGACGCTTTTTCCTGGGCAGATGTAGGCATACATTACGGCCAACGTGGAACACACCACGATATGCCCGAAGGAAGAAAAGCATCATGAAGACCCTCGCACAACCCCGCACCCTCGCCGTTTCCCTCCTCTGCGCCATCGGCCTGTCGATGGCCGCCGCCTCCGCGCACGCCAGCACGCCGGTTTCCGACCTGGCCCGCCTCGATGGCAGCATCGGCCGCACGGTCGACGCGTTCACCGACGGTGCCCGCAACGGCGCGCGCGACCCGTTCACCGATGGCGCGCGCAGCGGCCCGCGCGACCCCTACACCGACGGCGCCCGCGGCGTGAACGAGCCCCGCAGCAGCTTCAGCGACGGCGCTTGAGCGCAACCTGGCATTCGCCAGGTATGGAAGAGACAGCTAGATAGGTAGAAATAGTCAGAGATAGTCAGCAAGTGCTCACGGTGTGAGCACCATTGTCAGCGCGGAAATGGGCAGGCCTGCCAGCCGCCCACCCCCAACCGCAATGACCCCCACAGCCGCGCCAGCCCTCACGGGCCGGGCGCGGCTGCGTCGTTCCGGTCCTGCAGTTCGGAGGCCATCATGGCTTCCACCGCCTCCATGAAGACGCGTACCTTGCGCGGCTGCAGCCGGCGATCGGGCAGCAAGGCAAAGACCCGCAGCGGCGGCGGGGGGTAGTCCGGCAGCACCTTCACCAGCCGTCCCTGGGCGACTTCTGCTTCGCAATAGATCAGCGACAACCGGGCAATGCCAAGGCCGGCCAGGGCGCCCTGCAGCCGCAGCTCGGCGTTGGCGGTCTGCATGCGCGGCCGGATCGGTACCGCCACGCGCTCGCCATCGCGGGTAAATTCCCACATGCCGTCACCGGGCGTGGTCAGGGTCGGCAGGTTGGCCAGGTCTTCGGGCTGCAGTTGCAGCGGCAGGCCGGCGGCCAGCGCCGGCGCCGCGAACAGGCCGCGCTCCACATGATAGATGCGCCGCGCCACGGTCCCGGAATCGGGCAGGTCGGCATCGACCGCGACAAAGGCGACGTCGAATCCGTCACGAATGGGATCGACCATGCCTTGCGAGATCTCCACCTTCACGTCCAGTGCGGGGTGGGCCGCCAGCGTGCGGCAGATCACGCCGCCCAGTTGCTGGGCGCCAAACTCGTACGGCGCGGCGATGCGCAGCACGCCTTGCACCCGCTCCTCGCGCGCTAGTGTTTCCTGGCGGATCTCACGCAGCCGCGCGAACAAGGGCGCCACGTCGCGGTACACCGCGCTGCCGGCGTCGGTCAGGCGCATGCGCCGGGTTGTGCGCTGGAGCAGCTTGGAGCCGATGGCCGACTCAAGCCGCGCCACCGCCGCCGAGACCCGGGACTTGGGGCAGTCGAGCTGCTCGGCCGCAGCCGTGAAAGTGCCTTGCTCCACCACGCAGCAGAAGGCTTCCCAATCGTTCCACTGGATTGTCTCGTTCACCAGGCGATGTTTCCTTTACAAGCTATGTTTCCCAAACGCGCGACATTATGCGCGCAGCGGGCGCGCCACTGGCGCGCGCCCCGCATTTCCTCTACCCTTTCGGCCTTTCCGTGTGTATTCGGCAATCAGCCGAACCAACCGATGGCCAGCCCTGCCGCTCCCGACAATTCCGACCACCCGGCCGCGGATGCTTCCGTGGCGCCCGCCGCCGCGCCGGGCCCGGAGAAGCCGAGCGATACCTATGTGCAGTCCTTTGCACGCGGGCTCTCGGTCATCCGTGCCTTTGACGCGCAGCATCCCGCCCAGACGCTGAGCGAGATCGCGCAGGCCAGCGGCCTGACCCGCGCGGGCGCGCGGCGCATTCTGCTGACCCTGGTCGGCCTGGGCTATGTGCGCGCCGATGGCCGCCTGTTCCGCCTGACGCCCAAGATCCTCGACCTGGGCTTCGCCTACCTGACCTCGATGCCGTTCTGGAATCTGGCCGAGCCGATCATGGAGGCGTTGTCGCAGGAGGTGCGTGAAAGCTGCTCGATCTCCGTGCTGGACGGCACCGAGATTGTCTATGTGCTGCGGGTGCCGGCGCGCAAGATCATGACGATCAACCTGTCCATCGGCAGCCGGCTCCCGGCCTATTGCTCGTCGATGGGCCGCGTGCTGCTGGCCGGCCTGCCGCTTGAGGAACTCGACCGGGTGCTGGGCGCCAGCGAACTGCGCGCCCGTACCAGCCGCACCGTCACCGATCCTGCCGAGCTCAAGGCCATCATCGCCGGCATCCGCACGCGCGGCTGGGCCCAGAACGACCAGGAGCTGGAAGAAGGGCTGGTCTCGCTGGCCGCGCCGATCCGCAACCGTGCCGGCCAGGTCATCGCCGCCATCAATATCAGCGGCCAGGCCAACCGCACCAGCGCCGACGACATGGCCAGCAGCTTCCTGCCGCCGCTGCTGGCCGCCTCCGAGAAAATCTCGAACCTGATCAGCCTGCGGAGCTGATGCGTGATGCGCCAGCGCGGTTAGCGCGTGGGCGTTGCCGGCGCGGACAGCTCGACGCTGCCGAATTCGGCCGAGCGGGTGCCCGGCAGCGGATGGTTGCTGGCACCGTGGTAGGCGAAGGCGACCGACAGCTTGACCGCTTCGGAAACGTTCTGGCCCGCGCTATGAAACAACCGGCTGTCGAACAACAGCACGTCGCCGCGCTCCAGGGCCAGCGGCCGCACGCCTTGCAGCATGGCCTGGCTGGCCGGATGCGACTCGATCAGGAATTCGGCCGCATCGAGCTGGCCGGATTCGAGCGCGACGGTATGCGAGCCGGGAATCACGCGCAGCACGCCGTTGCTCTCATCTTCCCTGCCCAGCGCCAGCCACACCGTCACCAGCTCCGGGCGGGCAAATGACCAGTAGCGGGTATCACGGTGCCAGCCGGTCTGGCTGCCATAGTGCGGATGCTTGGTCATCACGCAGTTGTGGTGCGCGAGAGTCAGGCACACCGGCTCGCCCAGCAAGCTCGCCACCACCTGCGCCACCGCGGGATCGGCGGCCCATGCACGGAACGCATCGTCGCGCCCATAGGCCTGGCGCAAGCGCCGCACCGTGCCCCCTCCGACGGCGTCGCGGCTGGCGGGCGCGCCGGGATAGCCTAGCTCGGCTTCATATTCGACCGGCGCCGCCGCCGCGGCCAGTTGCGCGCGTGCGACCTGCTCGAGCTGGTCGCAGACCGCGGGCGGGGCAAAGCCGCGCAGCACGATATAGCCGTCCGCATGAAAGGCACGGTTGAGTTCGTTCAAGTCTGCAGCGGTCGGAGCGATGGCCGAAGCGATGGAAGCGGTGGAAACCTTGGAAGCCGTGGAAGCCACTTTGGAAGCGGCACCCGGCGGGACAGCAAGCGGGGAGTTCATTGCAGCGGATGAGGGGTTGGCTGGGCCGACAGCTTCGATAATGCCAGAAGCCGGGCGAATCGGCGCGCCCGGCGTGTGTGGGGTGCCCGTTGCGTGCGCAAACAGACTGTTCCCGCGCCTGCGCGCGCCGCTACAATGGCCGGGTTCTCCCCCCGACCCGCAGGCTTCACGTGACAGCTCGCCCACGCATCGTCGCATCGCTCTCCGAGGCGGAAGCCCAGCTTGGCCGCATCGTCCTGGGCAAGCCCCGGCAGATCCGGCTGGCGCTGGCCTGCATGCTGGCACGTGGCCATCTGCTGCTGGAGGACCTGCCGGGCGTGGGCAAGACCACGCTCGCCCACGCGCTGGCGCGCACGTTGGGGTTGCAGTTCCAGCGCGTGCAGTTCACCAGCGACCTGTTGCCCGCCGACCTGATCGGCGTCTCCGTCTTCGTGCGCGACAGCGCGGATTTCCGCTTCCATCGCGGCCCCGTGTTCGCGCAGGTGGTGCTTGCCGACGAGATCAACCGCGCCACCCCCAAGACGCAGAGCGCCCTGCTGGAGGCGATGGCCGAGGGACAGGTCACCCACGACGGCGTCACCCATGCCTTGCCGTCCCCGTTCTTCGTCATCGCCACGCAGAATCCGCTGGACCAGATCGGCACGCACGCCTTGCCCGAATCCCAGCTCGACCGCTTCACCATGCGCCTGTCGCTGGGTTATCCCGATCCGGCTTTCGAGCGCGTGCTCTACCTCGGGGGGGCAGCGCCCGCGGCCGGCACGCCCGTGATGGATGCCGAGCAGGTGGCCGCGCTGCAGCAGGCCGCGGCCCAGGTCTATGCCGGCCCGGCGCTGGTGGACTACGCCCTGGCGCTGGTGCAGGCCACGCGCGCGCACTCCGCCTTTGCCGCCGGGCTGTCGCCGCGGGCAGGCCTGGCGCTGCTGGCCTGCGCGCGCGCCTGGGCGCTGCTGCACCAGCGCGACAGCGTGCTGCCCGAAGACGTGCAGGCGGTCTTCATGCCAGTAGCGGGCCACCGGCTGCTGCCGTCCGGCGCAGCCGGCGGTGGCCAGGATGCGCTTACCCGCCTGCTGGCCGACGTGGCCATTCCCTGACGCCCGATGGCGCGCAACCGGCCGTTTTCCTCGCCGGGCACGGCAGCGCCGGCCGCGCCTGGCCCCAAGCGGCAGGCGTGGGCGTCGCCACCCTGGCTGCAGCGCCGGCGCGCACCCCGGCAAGGCGTGGTAACGCTCGACCGCCGTCACCTGTACATCCTGCCCACCCGGGCCGGCCTGGGCTTCGCGGTCTTGCTGATGGCCATGCTGCTGACCTCGCTGAACTACAACATCAGCCTGGGCTTCGCCCTCACCTTCCTGCTCGGCGGCATCGGCATGGCCTGCATGTGGCAGGCCTACCGCAACCTGCTCGACATGACGGTGGCCGGTGCCAGCGCGGCGCCAGCCTTTGCCGGCGAGGCGGCCGCATTCAGCCTGCGCATTTCGGGCAGCGACGCGCCGGTGCGCATCGGCGTGGAGGCAAGCCTGCCGGCCCAGGCTGGCGCGCTGCCTGCCCGCCTGAGCCTGGCACGGGATGCCTCCGGCCAGCTGGCCCTGCACATGCCCACCAGCCAGCGCGGCTGGCTGGCGCTGCCGCGCGTCACGCTGTCGAGCCGTTTTCCGCTGGGCTTGTTCCGGGTGTGGAGCTATGCCGACCTGCCGCTAGCCGCGCTGGTCTACCCAAAGCCGGAACCTGGCGCGCCGCCTCTGCCATTTGCCGCGCAGCCCGACGACGACGGCGCGGCGTCCGTGCCCTCGGACGATGGCACGGATCAGTTGCGGCGCTACCGCAGCGGCGATCCGCTGCACCGCATCGCCTGGAAACATAGCGCGCGTACCGGCCGCTGGCTGAGCCGCACCGGCGAGGCCGGCAGCCTGCCGACCTGCTGGCTGGACTGGCAGGCCCTGCCACCACAGCTCGGCATTGAGGCGAGGCTATCGCGCCTGTGCGCCTGGGTGGTGGCCGCGGGCGACACCATGGAAATCGGCCTGCGGCTGCCCGGGGTCGAGATCCCGCCCGGGCGCGGCGGCGGGCATCGCCGCGCCTGCCTCGAAGCCCTGGCCCTGTGGCCGGGACGCGCCGGTCAGACCCCGCCGGAGGGCACACCGTGAAGCTGCCACCGCGCCCCCTTGCGCATGAAGAGCATGGCCTGCTGCTGGGCCAGCTGGCATTGGTGCTAGCGCCGCAAGCGCGCAGCCTGCCGGTGACCATCAGCGTCTTGCTGGTCTTGCTGCTGGCGTGGCGCTGGCTGTTGTGGCACCAGCGCGCGCCGCTGCCCTCGCGCCTGATGCTCGGGATCATCGCGGGGCTGGTGATGCTGGTGGCCGCCGCGCTGGTCTGGCAGGCCGGCGGCAACATGGGGCGCGACCTGTCGGTGGCGCTGCTGGGCGCCTTCGTCGTGCTCAAATTGCTGGAGTGCCGGGTGCTGGCCGATGCCACGCTGGTTACCCAGCTGTGCTTTTACCTGCTGCTGAGCCTGTACCTGTTCGACCAGCCGTTCTGGCTGGCCTTGTACAGCCTTGCCATTGCCGCCTGGCTGCTGCGCAACTGGCTCTTCCTGGGGCATCCCGAGGCACGGGGCTATCTTGCCGTGTGGCCGTTGCTCGGCCGCCTGACGCTGATCGGGCTGCCCTGGGCGCTGTTGCTCTTTGTCCTGTTTCCGCGCCTGGATCGCCCACTGTGGCGGCTGCCGCAAGCCGAGGCCGTGGCCACTACCGGCATCAGCGACACCATGAGCCCGGGCAGCGTAAGCCGGCTCACCCAGTCGACCGAAGTCGCACTGCGTGCCGACGTGCAAGGCGGTCCGTTGCCGGCCAGCGCCCTGTACTGGCGCGCGCTGGTGCTGTGGCAATTCGATGGACAGACCTGGCGGCCATCGCCCCTGCGGCAGCGGCGCGCGCAGCCGGCGCCTGCCTTGCCGGCGGCCGATGACACGGCTGCGGACGGCGGGCGCGGCGAGACGGTTGGCAACGCCCCGGCCAACGGGATCGTCGACTACAGCATCACGCTGGAGCCCAACCAGCACGCGTGGCTGTTCCTGCTCGACCGTGGCCAGGCGATCGCCCCCGGCGCCGGGGCAGTGATCAATGCCGACGGGGAGTTTTTTACGCGCGACCCGGTGGACCGGCGCCTGCGCTACCGCGCGCGTTCGGCTCCGGCCGCAGCGCAGCCGCTCGATCTGGCGACGCGAGAGCTGGCACTGGCATTGCCTCCGGGCAACCCGCGCACGCGGGAGCTCGCCGCCGCGTGGGCGGAGCAATATCCGGATCCCGCCCAGCGGGCGCGGGCCGCGCTGCGGCTGTTTGCCGCCGCGCCGTTCAGCTACACGCTCTCGCCTTCGCCGCTTGGCCACGAGCAGGTCGACAGTTTCCTGTTCGACACGCGACGTGGCTTTTGCGAGCACTACGCCAGCAGCTTCGTGTTCCTGATGCGCGCAGCCGGCGTGCCAGCGCGCGTGGTCACCGGCTATCTCGGCGGCGAGTACAACCCCATCGGCGGCAATTACATCGTGCGGCAGGCCGACGCCCACGCATGGGCGGAAATCTGGCTCGAGGGGCGCGGCTGGGTGCGCGTCGATCCCACCAGCGCGGTGGCGCCAAGCCGGGTCGAGCGCGGCATCGACGCCGCGCTGGAGGCCAGCGAGATCGAAGCGCTGCACGCGATGCGAGACCCGGGCTGGCTGCGGAACCTGCGCTGGGGCATGGACGGCATGGTCTACACCTGGCAGCGCTGGGTATTGCAATACGATCGCGGCCAGCAGGCACGGCTGATGCAGCAGCTCGGCATCGGCGACAGCGTGCCGCAGGTCCTGCTGGGCGGACTGGCTGCGCTGAGCCTGCTGGCGCTCGTGCCACTCGTGCTCAGGCGCCACCGGATCGATCCGGTGCAAGCCGCCTACGCGCGCTTCTGCCGCCAGCTGGCACGCCACGGTTGCGTGCGCGCGCCGTCCGAAGGGCCCCAGGATTTTGCAGCGCGGGCCGCTCGCGCCCTCCCGGCTGCCGCGCTGGCAGTGCAGGACTTCAGCGATCGCTACACCAGGCTGCGCTACGGCCGCCTGGCGCCAGTGCAGCGCTCGGCCGAGCTTGCCGGGCTGCGTCAGGCGCTGCGGCGGCTTTGCCGTCACCTCGCTCGCTGAACATAGCGAGCGCCGGGAGGCATCAGCGCCTCGACTTGTTTCAGATGATATAATTACGTTTGTAATTATATTGTCGGACCGGCTCCATTGTTCCGGCATCACCTGACTCCCCGCCATGTCCTTCGAAGACCGCATTGACCGCTTCTGCGCGGGCCATCCGGAAGCGCCGCGCGACCTGATCCTGGCTTCCCGGCTGCTCATGCGCACCGCACGTCTGCTGCGCAGCCACATCGATCGCGCGCTAGCGCCCTTCGAGCTGGACCTGCAGCAATACCTCGCCATCAGCCTGCTCGCCACCGACGACAACCAGCCCAGCCTGCCGTCCGAGCTCGGCATCACGCTCGACGCCACACGCACGCAGATGACCCGGCTGATGGACGGCCTCGAAGCGCGCGGCCTGGTGCGCCGGCACGCCTCGGCGCAGGACCGCCGCAGCACTGAGCTGGTACTGACAGCCGCCGGCCACCGCATGCTGGAGCGTGCCGCCCCTGCCGTGCACGCGGCCTACGCCGAGGCCTGGGGGCCGGTCGGCGAAAGCGGCCTGGCCGCTGCCACGCGTGCGCTCAACCGGATGCACCAGAATCTGCTGACGCTGGAACCATGAAAGCCGTATCTGCATTACGGCCGCTGCGGCTCGGGCTGCGGTGGCTGCGCCTGCTCAGCCACCAGCAGCGCCAGACCCTGGTGATGCTGCTGCTCGCGCTGGCGACCTCGGTGGAGTTCCTCGAGAGCATCATGTTCGTGTTCGCGTCGAGCCACATCGTTGGCGGCATCGATGCCGATCCGCGCAGCTTCGCCCTGGTCCAGGCCGCGTACGCGGTGGGCAGCATGTTGATGATCCTCAAACAGCAATGGCTGGCGCAGCGCTTTGGCTATCGCTACTACCTCACCGGCGCGCTGTTGATCTTCATGGCGGGCACGCTGGCGGCAGCCACCAGCCATTCACTGCCGCAGCTGGTGGGCGCGCGCTTTGTGCAGGGCGTGGGCGGCGGGGCGCTGTTTACCAGCTGCCGCATCCTGGTCAATGTGATGTTCGCGCCGGCCGACCGGCCGCGCGCTTCGCGCATCTTCATGCTGGGGATCTTTGCCGCCTCCGCGCTGGCGCCCGCCATGGCAGCTGAGCTGATCGAGCACGGCGTGTGGCAGGACGTGTTCTACGGCGTGCTGCCCTTCGCCGCGCTGGCTGCGCTGGGGGCGTGGCTGCTGCTGCCGGACGCCGAGCCGCGCGAGGACGATCCCGGCCCCGCGCTGGGCCCCCTGCTGCTGTTCGGCGCGGCGGTGGTGACCCTGCAGGCCGCCATGACGCAGGCGCGCTTCGATATCTTCTCGCACCCGCTGCGGCTGGCACTGATCTGCGCGGCGGGTATCGGACTGCTGATGGGGTTTCTCTGGCAGCAATGGCATCACAGCACGCCGGTGCTCCATCTGCGCGCGCTGCGCAATCCGGTCTACCTGACCGGGCTGGCCATGTATTTTGTTTACTACCTGATCAGCAACCTGAGCGGCTACGTGTTCCCGATCTACGCCGAGCAGGCGCTCGGGCTGCCGCTGGCGACTACCGGCTGGCTTAACACCTTCGCCGCCACGGTCAGCCTGGCCGGGATCGTCGTCTACCTGCGCCTGGCCCCAAAACTGCCGCACAAGAAGCCGCTGATGGCAAGCGGACTGCTTCTGATGGCCGGCGCCACGTGGTGGTTTTCGTCGATGCCGCCCAATGCCGGCCCCTCGGCGCTGGCGTGGGGACTGGTGGGCAAGGGCCTGTTTGGCGTGATGGTCATCATCCCGATTGCCGGCCTCACCTTCCGCTCGCTGGCCGGCGACGATTTCGCCCACGGCTACCGCAGCAAGAACCTGCTGCGCCAGATCGCCGCGTCCTTCGCGTCCGCGCTCGGCGCCGTGCTTTTGCAGAACCGGCAGTTCGCGCTACACACCAGCCTGACCGGCGCGCTTGGCCAGCACACGACAGAGACGCAGCAGTGGATGGCGACGGTCCAGGCGGCCTTGAGCGCGCGCGGGCTGGATCCTGGCCATGCCTATCAGGCCGCGCTGGCGCAACTTGCCGGCCTGGTGGATACGCAGGCCAGGTTGATTGCCTGCGAGGATCTGTATCGGCTGATCGCGGCGCTTGCCCTGACGGCTGCTGTCTTTATGCTGGCGCAACGCCGTCTCGATTGAAGCGCGCTTGGTGCAGGACTGGGAGTTGGATGCCGGGGCGCGTGCAGATCTGTCTGCCGCACAGGCTACGCAGTGTCGGCCCGAGGGGCTGGAGCAGCGCGTTGGATCGGGTAAATCTGGCTGGCATGCCGGAGCGGATCGCTCCGGGGAGTCGCGGCGCGGGGCGCGCGCGGCTGTCGCTTTCCGAGAAAGCGTCGGGTCGGCTAGTTAATCGGCTCTAGTCAGAACAGAGCGAGCTGGCGCATGCCAAAGCCGATGGTTTCTTCCACGCGCATGCGGGCATGAGCGAGCGAGCCCTCCGCACCGGAGTAATTGCCTGCGGCCCAGTGATAGACCACGGGCATGTCGCCACGATCGGACAAGCGAACTTCGCCCAGTTTCTCGCCGCGCTCATTGCGGTAGAAATGCGAACGGTAGCCACGCTCCCAGTGCGGGGCTTCAGCTTTCTTGCGTCGGCGCGGGGTGGGCGAGGCTTGCGGCAGGCGCCGCGCTCTCTCGGTACCCGTGGTCGCGGACGCGCGGGTGAAATCCAACTGCATAGACTTCCTTGTGTCATCGAGTCTGCAGGACAATTTCGCATTAATGGCCCGGGATGGTCAAGGCTGTTGCTGCATGTCCTGCTTCGCAGTCGAGATGATACCTGTTACCGCGCGTTCTGGCAGCCCTATTGCACCGGAATTCGGCGTCCACAAAGGCTTGGCGGGCCGACACGTATACCTTCGTGCCGGCCCGCCCGCCATTTATGCCGAGGTTAACTCGGGGTTAACTTCGCGGTTAACTCCCTGGCTAACTCCGTAGCTGGCTTTGCAGTTAACCCAGGTCCAGAGGGATAAAGATACGGGCATCGTCGCGTTGCACCAGCAGTGCAACCTGCTTGCCGGACTTCGCTACCAGGGCCCGCAACTGCTCCGCCGAGCTGATCGGCGTGCCGTTGATGGACAGGATGACGTCACCCGGCTGGATGCCCACCTTGGCCGCCGGGCCAGCGACATCTTCGACCACCAGCCCGCCGTCTATCCCGCTGTCGCGCTTCTCGGTCGGGCTCAGCGGGCGGACCGCCAGGCCAAGCTTGCCGCTGGCGTCATTGGCGGGAGTCTTGCCGGCAACTGCCGCATCCTTGGCCGTGCCGACCTTCACCGTCAGGGCCAGCGGCTCACCTTTGCGGATCACCTTCAGCGAAGTCTGCGTGCCCGGCGCGAGGTCGGCCACATGCTCAGGCAAGTCTCCGGAATGGTCGATCACGTCGTTGCCAAGCTGCACGATCACGTCGCCCGGCTTGAGACCCGCCTTGGCGGCCGGGCTGTCCGGCTCCACCGAGTTGACCAGCGCACCGCTAGGCTTCGGCAGCCCGAAGGATTGCGCCAGGGCCTGGTTGACCTCCTGCACGCCGATGCCGAGACGGCCGCGGGTGACCTTGCCATGCGCCACCAACTGCGCCTGCACCTTGGTAGCCACGTCGATCGGAATCGAGAACGACAACCCCTGGTAGCCGCCAGTCTGGCTGTAGATCTGCGAGTTGATACCGATCACTTCGCCCCGCTGGTTGAACAGAGGGCCGCCAGAGTTGCCGGGATTCACGGCCACATCGGTCTGGATGAATGGCACATAGGTGTCATCGGGCAAGGAGCGCGATTTCGCGCTGACGATGCCGCCGGTGACCGTATTCTCGAAACCATAAGGCGAGCCGATGGCCAGCACCGGCTCACCCACGCGTACGCGCGAGGGGTCGCCCAGGCGCACGGTCGGCAGATCCTTGGCGTCGATCTTGATCACCGCCACATCCGTTTGCGCATCCGCGCCCAGCACCTTGGCCTTGAATTCGCGGCGGTCGGTCAGCTTGACCGTCACTTCCTGCGCGCCATCCACCACGTGCGCATTGGTCAGGATCAGGCCATCGGGACTGACGATAAAGCCCGAGCCGAGGCCACGCACAAGTTGCTGCTGGCCATTCTGGGGACCTTGGAACTGCGGGCCGAAGCGCTTGAAGAACTGGAACAGGGGATCATCCGGGTCCATGCCCTGCGGTACCTGTGCCGAAGCGCGCTGGGCGCGCGCGGTAACACTGATATTGACCACTGCCGGACCGTACTGGTCGACAATGCTCGAGAAGTCGGTGGGCGCGGCAACGGCCAGGGGCTGGGCCGAGGCCGTTACTGGCGCCTGAGCGGCATATCCCGGCGTGATGACTTCTTTCTGCAGATAGGTATACCCCCCGGCAAGAGCGGCCAGGGCAGCAATGCCAATGGCGGAGCGTGCAAGCGTCTGGCGAATCATGGCGTTTTCCTTTCTTGGTTACCTCAGGCGTCCAGGCTATCTGGACGCGACAGGACCATCCTAAAGGCCGATCCTTAAACCAGACTTAAGGAAGCGTAGAAGGCACTGCCGGGATCAAGAAGGATGCCACCGATGTGGGGGCATTCAAGGTGCGAAGGTAATGCTCAAGCAAGATCGGCGGCTGGCGCATCGTGCACCTCCGTCGCCAATTGCGCGCAAAAACTCCGCTTCTGCGCGGAAGTCAGCCGCTTTGCCGCCGCTTCGGCCTTTGAGGCTTCCGAGCGATTGTCGAAGCGCTGCCAGCCCAGGATCCTGATGGGCTTGCGCGATCGCGTATATTTAGCGCCCGTTCCTGCCAGATGTTGGGCGAAGCGCCGCTCCACATCCGTGGTGATACCGGTGTAGATCGTGTTGCCCTCGCATTCGAGCAGGTAAAGAAACCACGGGGCTTCGCCGTCGGCTGGCATTCGAAATAAGCTAAAGAGAGGGAGGCAAGGTGGCCGGAGCGGCAATTATGCTTGTGGCCATCATTTTTCGCAGCCGCAAATCACAGCCACGAATCCGCAGCCATAAAAGCAAAACCCCCCAGTACTTTCGTACTGGGGGGTTTCAAGGGAGAGCCTGGCGATTACCTACTTTCACACGGGTATCCGCACTATCATCGGCGTGGAGTCGTTTCACGGTCCTGTTCGGGATGGGAAGGGGTGGTTCCAACTCGCTATGGTCACCAGGCATAAACGGTGGCTGCGTTGAGGTGTGCTCAACGCAGCGAATAGGGATGTAGTAAATAGGTTGTGCGTATCGGCCAA
>NZ_LZZU01000044.1:0-10258 GCF_014170355.1 Cupriavidus sp. UME77 | reverse complement strand
CACTTCAAACGCGCCCTGCGCCATCTTGGCACACGCCCCGGCGCCGCCAGCAAGCTTTTTCCCGCCGATGCCCAACAGCAACTGCAGCAGGCGGTGCGCGCCGGCGAGCAGCGGCATCACGGCGAAGTCCGGGTCGTGATCGAATCCAGCCTGCCCTTGGCGCTGGCCTTCTCCGGCACCAGCCCGCGCGCCCGTGCCCGCGCCCTGTTCGGCGCGCTGGAGGTGTGGAACACCGAAGGCCACACCGGGGTGCTGCTTTATATCAACCTGGCGGATCACGCGGTAGAGCTGCTGGCCGACCGTGGCATCGATGCCCGCGTGGCCCCGGAAACCTGGCGCACCATCTGTGACGAACTCGCTAGCGGGCTGGCCCGGGAGCTATCGGTCAAGCCCGTGCTGGCGGCAGTGGAAAAGATCCACCATCAGCTGGCCACCCACTTCCCCTCGGGCGACCGGCCCAATCCGAACGAGCTCGACGACCGCCCGGTCATGCTGTAGCGCTGCTTGCGCGACGCGCCCCCAGCATGTACCACAGCGCGGCCAGCATCTGCAGCGCCACCAGCCAGCCCCACACAGTCAGGTGCGCGGCCTTCGGGTAGCGGCCGGCATCGGCGGGCCAGAGGTCCAGCACCAGCCCGATGCCGACCTGGCAGGCAAAGGTGGACAGGAACACCGTCAAGGTCAGCGCCGTGGTGGCGCGCCCGATCAGCGCATCGGGGAAGCTGCGCGCCAGCACGGCATAGGCCAGGATGCCGCTGGAGCCGAACACGCCATAGGCCGCCCACAGCAGCGCCGGCGGCAGTGGCACACCCGCCATGATCAGGCACTGGATCACGATGAACCCGCTCATGCCGACGCCGGCGAAGGTGTAAAGGCTCACGCCGGCACGCTCCAGATGGCGCGCGGCCCAGCCGGCGCACACGCAGCCGCCCATCATGGCAAAGCCGATCACCGACACCAGGCGAGCGCCCTGGTCTGGCGAATAGCCGGCCACATCCCGCAGGAAGGCACCGACCCACAGCGTCTGCACCGCCAGGAACACACCTTGATTCAGCAGCGCCAGCGGCACCACGCGCAAAAAGCGCTCATTGCGAAAGACTTGCCAGGTGCCGCGCAGCTGTTCGGCAAGGCGTTGCTTGCCAGCGCGGCTGGTCTCGGGGGCGCCGAGCCACAGCAGCGCCGCCATGGCCAGCGTCAACCCGGCCAGCCCGTAGCTGACGGTGCGCCAGTCGGTCCATGACAGCAGCCAGCCCAGCGGCGCGCCCACCACCACGGCGCCAAGCCCGCCGATCGCCATCACCACCCCATTGAGCAAGGGCATGCGCGACAGGGGGAACCAGATCGACAGGGCCTGGATGGCGGCCCCCAGGCAAACCGACACGCCCACGCCGATCATCAGGCGCCCCGCCGCCAGCGCGGCCATGCTGGTCGCCGAGGCGAATACCAGCGCGCCAGCCACCGCCACCAGCAGCAATGCCGCCTCGGTGCGGCGCGGGCCAAAGCGGTCGAGCATCAGCCCGGCCGGCAACTGGGCGCAGGCAAACCCCAGGAAGTAAAAGCTGGTCAGCAGCCCCAGGTCGGCGGCACCCAGCCCAATCTCGCGGATCAGATGCGGCGCGAAGCCCAGGTTGACGCCCCGGAAGATATAGGAAACCAGGAAACCCAGCGAAAAGATGCAAAGCACGCGCCAGCGGGCAGCGGCCAGCCCAGGATCGCCAGCCCGGGAAGCAGGAGACGGCGCCGCAGCGGCGGGAGTGGATACATCGGCGGAATTCATGCCTGCATTGTCGTCAGTCGCTGCGCGCAACACCAACGAAAGATACCCGCCGCAATTGTGAGTAGAATTTGACGGCAATGACCTCCCGACACCCCAAACCGATCAAGCCTGGCCCGTCCGGCCAGCCCAGCTTGCCCGCCCGCCCGGCTGAACCTGCCCCGCCGCCCGAGCCGCTGCGCTCGCAGCGCGCGCCCCACCTGCCCGCGCTGCAGGCACTGCGGGCGCTCGAGGCCGCTGCCCGCCACCGCAGCTTTTCCCGCGCGGCGGAGGAACTGGCGCTGACCCACAGCGCCATCAGCCACCATCTGCGCGCGCTGGAGGACAAGCTGGGCACCAAGCTGTTCCAGCGCACCGGCCACCTGATGATGCCGACCAATGTAGGCGCGCGGCTGGCCGAGCGGATTCGCGACGGGCTGGCGGAACTGGAAGACGGCCTGCGCGAGGCCAGCAACGGTGGTGCCCCCCAGGTGGTGCGGCTGGAAGTCAGCGTCATGGCCGACCTGGCCAACGCGTGGCTGATCCGCCGCCTGCCGAGCCTGCACGCGGCCCTGCCGGGGCTGGACTTGCACTTGCGGCTGCACGCCGAGATCACGCCGCCCGATCCGTACTCGGTGGACGTGGGGATCTGGCACCAGCGCGTGGACCTGCCCGGCTTTGCCTGCCACAACCTGATCGAAGACCATGTCATCGCGGTGGCCAGCCCGGCACTGCTCGCGCGCTACCCCGGCTTCACGCTGGCCGACCTGCCGCGCCTGCCAATGCTGCGCTTCGCGCTGCGGCCGTGGCGCGACTGGCTGGAAAGCGCCGGCCTGCCGGGCACGGAGCCCGAGCGCGGGCCGATCTTCCAGGACGCCGGCATGATGCTGCAATCGGCGGTGGCGGGGCTTGGCGTGGCCACCGCGCGCCTGCAACTCGCCAGCGACTACCTTGCCAGCGGCGAACTGGTGCAGATCGGCACCACGCACATCCCGTCCAGCCTGCACTACTGGGTGACCTGGCGCGAAGGCAACCCGCGTGAGAAGGCCATCCTGCGGTTCCATAGCTGGCTGCAAAGCCAGGTGGCGGCCGCCGCCCTGCGCGCGCCGCTTGATGCAACGCAGCCAGACGCACCGCAGCCGGGCGCCTGAGACCTAGCGTCCGGCCGCCCGCAGCGCCTCGATGCGCTCGCGCGTGAGCGGATGGGTGGAGAAGAAACTGTCGCCATCGTCGCCATCCCCGTTGTTGCCGCCATCCTCCGCGGCACGCCGGCTGCGGCGCTCCCGCTTGGTTTCGCGCTCGCCGGAGGCGGCGGGCGCGCTGGCCTCGCCCTCGCCGTCGGCCTTGGCCGCCTGGACTTCCGCCTGCCGGGCGTGGGCGTCCTCCAGCGCCTGCAAGACGTCGGCAAACGCCGACACCGGCAAGTGGTTGCGCTGCATGACCTCCACCGCATACGCATCCGCCGCGCGCTCATGGTCGCGCGAGTAGCGCAGCGTCAGGATCGCGGCGGGCACGCCTGCCAGCACGGTGGAATAGTCACCAAAGAAATAGGCCGCCAGCGCGCCCACCGCCGAGGCCTGGAGGATCTGCTGCAGGCCATGGCGCTCGGCCACGTGCCCGGCCTCGTGGGCGAGCACACCCATGAGGCCCGGGCCCACGCCAGTCAGCTTGACGAGTTCATCGGTCACCACGATGGTGCCGCCTGGCAGGGCCAGCGCGTTGGGCCCGAGCTTGCCACCGTGGCGGAACAGGATCTGGTACTCGTGGCCCGGATCGGCCGGGCGCTCCAGCGCGGCGAAGTCGGCGCGAATCCGCTGCTGCTGCGCCTGCGGCAGGGCCGAGGGCATGAGCAGGCCATGATCGATGCTGGTAAGCGTGGCCTCGCCGAGGCGGGCTTCCAGCGCCGGCGGCACGCTGCGCGCCACCATGCCGGCGCCCCAGGGCAAGACGTAGAAATATCCCAGCAGCAGCGCCGCGGCCAGGCCCAGCACGGACAGCAGCGCCAGCCGCCAGCTGTTCTGCGCACGCACCACCCAGCCCTCTCGGTGGCCGCTGGCGCCCAGCAAGGCGGCAAAGCCGGCGTGGTCGGTGACCTCGCAGAAGGCACCGTCGGCAAACGTGACCAGGCGCGGCGCGCGCTTGACCCGTTCGGAGACGCGCAGCGCGGCCAGCGGCGCGCTGCGCAGCACCGTGCCATGCGCATCGCGCAGCACCGCGTCGCGCCCTTCGATGGACAGCATCACCCGATGGGCACGCGACGAGCGGCCATCGAAGTAAGTGGCGGCTACCGGGGTGGTGGCCGTGGCGTCGGGGATATCCTGCATCAGGGCCTTGGTATCGAAGTGAACGAGGCTTGCACGGCGATGACTACGGTGACTGTGGTCACAGCGCGGTCACAGTGCAATGTCGATGTCGTACCAGTCCACCGCGGCGTCGCCCAGCGCGCCAACCTGCTGCGTCTCGCCGGCCACGAAGGCGTCCAGCGGACCCGCCGCCAGCATGGTCATGCTCTCGATACGGTAGCGCATCGAACGCACGCGCGCGAACGGCAGGAACAGGCCCAGCGTCAGTGCATTGGCGATCATGTTGGTGGCGAAGATAAACAACAGGCGGCCCGCCTTGACCTCGCTGCGAAATGCGTGCGGCGCCAGCGTGGTGTGATTCCATACCAGGTTCTGCAGCCGCGCCATGAAGAAGGGGCCGACCGCCATCATCGCCACGAAAAAGCCAATGACAGCCATGATCCCCGCCACCGCCGGCGCGCCGATGCCCGCCCCCATGCCAGCGCCGATCCCGGCGCCGATGCCCCTGCCCAGCATGCCGCCGACCACGCTCATCCCCACCACGACCGCCACCATCATGCCGAATGCGCGCAGGTAGACGCCATAGAAACCGCCCGCGCTCGCGCCGATGCCGAAAGGCGCGGTGCCGAAACGGGTGTTGTCATGCTGGTACTGCTTGAAGCGCTGGTGCGCCAGCGGCGCCAGCGCATAGAGGCTGAGCGCCGTGAGCACGGGCCAGAGCAGGAACACCTTGTAGGCCTGGGCATCGCTCCCGGTGAAGGCGAAGCGCAGGCCGCGGTAGCTGGAGTTCGCCATGCGAAAACGCAGGGACCGCACCAGCAGCAGCGGAAACACCACCGCAAGAGCCAGGCCCAGCGCCAATGCCAGGAACAGGGAAATATGGCTGGCAAGCTGGAACACCATCGCCAGGCCAAACACGATGGCGCGGCCCTTGAGGATGGCGGAGGCACGGCCGTGGTAGTCGAAGCTCGCACCGTCCAGCCGCGTGTTGCGGTAGAAGTACTGCATCGTGCGGACTTTGGCCCAAGCCGAATAAATGCCCAGCGTGACAATGGTCAGCAAGGTATTGACGATCCAGATGCGGAAAAACTCGGAGCCCGAGCCGATGAACTCGAACCGCAGAGGACGCACCGTGGCGGCCGGCTGCTCATAGGCCGGCGCGTGGAACGCGTTGTTGTCTAGCTGCATCCTGCTTTCTCCCGTGAATTGTGCAAATTGGCGATGCGCAGGCTGACCGCAGTGCCCGCACGCCGCGCGACAATATCTCTTATCCCGGCATAGCGGCCAGCAATGTATCAGGAATGCAACCGATTCGATCGTATTCGCCCGGCATGACAGGAAGTTCCCTCCTCATCCAACAAGGCGAGGAACAGCCCGGGCCAATGTGAGTCAGCCCACATTCGTCACCCTGTCCGGCTACATCTTTTGTCGCCGGTGCCTGCTTTTGGCGCACGCCTCACCCTGCCGCTCCATCTTTCGCATTGTCTGCGTGCCTCGGGGCGCATAACCCATTTGCGCCGTGGAGTTTCACCGCTGCAACCATTTGCACGGTCGTGCGGCGACTGCTCCACCACCCGAATATGTCTTCGCAAAACCCCTGGTGCCAGATTCGGGAGGGATCCTAAATCGGCGTGAACAGGGCATTTTTACGCACTTTTGTGTCATGGCAGGCATGGAACACAGCACTCCTCGCGTTCCACGCCGTGTTGCAGCGCACGAAGACGTGCCTGGCAGGAGTAACAACAAGGAAACATCTTGTTACAAGAAACGCCGGCTGTAACAAGTATCCCAAAAACATCACCAATTAAATCAAAGGCTTAGCGCCTCTGGCACGTTCGTCGCTCTTATCCTCGTTACAAAGACCAGAGCGACCGAAACACAAGAACGGTACGCCAAGGATGCCGGAGCCAAGGGGTTTCAGAACCACCAGCCAAGGCATCACGACAACAAGACTTGACGGGGGGTGAGGCGGTGGCCGTGACAGGGCTCGCTTCGCGGGGAGGTTCAGCGCCGGGCCAGCGCAATTTTGAGAATCCATGGCCCACACCGCATACGGCGATCATCAACGCGCCGATGCGGCGATCACAAGCAGTCTTGTAGCACTTTCAGGCGCGGGACCGATTCCTGAGGGAGGAAAAGAATCGGCCCGCGGCACCTACCCAGGCGCAATAAGCCGCATCAGCGGCAACGCGCCAGGTGAGGACCAGCCGGTTGGCAAGCCAGCCTGGTGGTTCCCTGGAAACTGGTGGAGCTGGGAGGCCCGCCTTGTCGTGTTGCGCACCGGGGAGACAGCGATCCTGCATCGCTGTAGCGCTAGCGTGCACCGCGTCATCGAGGAATCCCCCCGTCTTGGCCATGGCTGGCGTCCCCAGCCGAATCTTGTGCCCGATTCTCAGCGGGCGCTTTTTCCCTTTTAACCATGACGTGAAGGAGAAGGACATGAACACCATGTTCGAAGGCATCAAGCGTTTTGCACGTGAAGAGGACGGGGCCGCCGGGATCGAATACGCACTGCTGCTTGCGTTCGTGGCGCTCTGCATGGTGACAGCCGGACCGCTGATCAAGACTGCCGTGACGACCATCTGGAACACCATCCAGACCACTCTCACCGCCGCCGCAGCCTGATGCAGCACGCACGGCCCTGCCAGCCGCTGCCGCTGGCAGGGCCGTAGCGAACAAGAATAACTGCCTACGGATCCACGCCATGAGCGCACTCGACCTCACCGCCAACGGCTTGCTGCTCGCCATGCTTGGCATTGCCGCGATCACCGATCTGCGCAGCCACCGCATCCCCAACTGGCTGGTGTCGGCCGGATTGCTGGCGGCCCTGCTCGTGCAGATACTCGGCCACGGCATCGGCGCAGGCAGCTGGGCGTGGCTGACCGGTGCGGCGGCCGGCCTCGCTCCGTTCCTGGTGCTCTACCTGATCGGCGCACTCGGCGCCGGAGACGCCAAGCTGATGGCAAGCATCGGCGCCTTCGTAGGCGTGCAGGCCGCGCTGCATATCGTGATCGCCAGCTTCCTGCTTGGCGGCGTGATGGCGGTCACCATCATGCTGACACGTAAGCACGCGCGCCAGACCCTGGCAGGCCTGTCCGCGCGGCTGCTGTGGCTGCCGTTTGGCTGGCGCGCCACCGCGACGGGCAACGACAAGATGGAAACAACCGCGCGCCTGCCCTACGCCGTCGCGATGGCAGCAGGCGTCCTGCTGGTCATGACAGGCACGCTCTGACGCACGCAGCGCTACGCGACGAACATCAGTACACAGGCCCCGATAGTGGGCCGAAAAAAAGGGAGAGAACCATCATGCGCGAGCACCTGTCCACCGCCCCACCCGCATCCGCATCCGCGGCTTCGCACCCGCGCCGGCGCGAAGCCGCCCGCGTCCGCCGCCACTGGCTGGCACACCGGAAAACCCTGGCCGCGCAGCCACGTGGCAATCCGGACACGCACGCCAAGCGAGGCCGCATCTCCGCCTGCAACTGAACGCCGCCACGCGGCACCGCTGACATGGAGTTTGGCGTGACAGCCAAGGGACGCGCTCGCGCATCGCCTGGCGGCGCGCCGACGCTGGATTCAAACTGGGGAGGACCATCAAATGAGAAATGTACGCGCAATCGTGATGCTGCTGGTGGCGGCCCTGGCCGGCCTGGCAGCCGTTGTACTGGCCTCGCGCTGGATGATGCAGCAAAGCTCGGGCAGCGTGACCAAGGTGGTGGTGGCCGCGACCGACATCAACCTGGGGCAACGGCTCGCGCCCGAATTCGTCAAGGCCGTCGACTGGCCACGCGACAGCCTGCCGCCCGGCGCGCTGACCGACCAGAAACTGATCGACGGACGGGTGACCAAGTCCAGCGTCATGCGCGGCGAGCCCATCTTGGAATCCAAGCTTACGCCCATTGGCACCCGCGGCGGGCTCTCCGCGGTGATTGCGGACGGCAAGCGCGCCATCACGGTGCGCGTAAACGACGTGGTGGGCGTGGCGGGATTCGCGCTGCCGGGCAGCTTCGTCGACATCATCGTGAACACCCAGAAGGACACCAACAAGGGCGAAAACGCCACGCAGAACGAACAATCGATCTCGAAGATCGTGCTGGAGAAGATCCTGGTGCTGGCTATCGCGCAAGAGGTCAATCGCGATGAGACCAAGCCCAAGGTAGTGAACGCCGTGACGCTCGAGGTCTCCCCCGAGGAAGCGGAAAAACTCGACTTGGCGCGCAGCGTGGGCACGCTCTCGCTGGTGTTGCGCAACCAGATCGACCCGCATCCCGTGGACACCGCCGGCGCCACCAAGCGCAGCCTGCTCAACGAACCGGTGCTCAAGGCCGCGGTGGCCGCGCCGGTGGTGGTCAAGGCCGTGCAGGTCGTGCATCGCCTGGCCGAGAAGAAGATTGCCACCAACTGTGTAGGCGTGATCAGCGGCATGCAGCAAAACCAAGAGTGCTTCTAACGCACAGCCGTTGACATTGCCGATTGATTGCCAATTGCCGGCCCCAGCCGATGGGGTCAACAACCGGGGGGAATTCAAATGGACCGAGACCACCACCAGGAGGCCACCCCGCGCGCCAGCGCGGCCCGCAGCGGCCCCACACGGCGGAGCCTCATCGCGCTGGCCGTGCTGTCGCTGACCAGCGTCTGGCTGGCCAGCGAGCAGGCACAGGCGGCCGACGCCGCAGCGCAAGCCGCGCCAGGCGCCCAGCAGGCGATGAAGCTGGCCGCCGCCGGCCCGATCCAGCTCACCATCGGCGCAGCCAGCGTACCGCAGCCGCCGCCCGACGCGGGCATCAGCCGCGGGCCGAACTGCACCAGCGCCGCGCGCGAGCCGCAGCAGGTGCAGGTGCCGGTTGGCAAGTCGCGGATGATCTCGCTGCCCGAGGCGGTGCGCACGCGCACGCTGGGCAACCCCAGCGTGGTCCAGGCCATGCTGGTGTCGCCGCAAACCCTCTACCTGCTCGGCCTGGACGTGGGCACGACCAACATGATCGTGCAGGGCAAGAGCGGCAGTTGCTCGGTCATCGACGTCACCGTGGGCGCCGACCCGGGCGGCCTGCAGTCGACCCTGCACGCACTGCTGCCGCAGGCCCGCCAGGTGCGCGTCGCCTCCGCCGCGGATAGCCTGGTGCTCAGCGGCAACGTGCCCGACTCCACCGTCGCGCAGATGGTCATCGACATCGCCAACGCCTTCGTCGTGCGCCAAACCCGCAGCCCGCTGCAAGCGCCGCAGCAGCAGATCGGCGTCCCCGCAGCGAACCCGATGCTTGCCATGGCCGGCAACAGCATGGGCGGATTGGGCATGCTCGGCGCGCCCGCCGGCGGCAACAGCGCGCAGCCGCTGCGCAGCCCGCGCATCATCAACATGATGACGGTGGACTCGCCGCAGCAGGTAATGCTGGAAGTCAAGGTGGCGGAAGTGTCGAAGACACTGATCGACCAGCTCGGCGCCGCCGCCAACCTGAATGGCGCCTTCGGCAGCTGGACCTTCGGCTTGCTGGCCAACTTCCTCTCCGGCGGCGCGGGTGTGATCTCCGGCATGAAGAACAACAACCTGCCTTTCAACTTCCAGGTCGACGCGCAGAAAGGCGACAGCCTGTTCAAGATTCTGGCCGAACCCAACCTGATGGCGATCAGTGGCCAGGAGGCCAGCTTCCTCGCCGGTGGCAAGGTGTTCATCCCCGTGCCGCAAGCCTCCAGCGCCGGTGGCACCACCATCACCCTGCAGGAGGAAACCTTCGGTGTCGGCCTGCGCTTCACCCCGACTGTGCTTGCCAACGGGCGTATCAACCTGAAGGTGGCACCGGAAGTCTCCGAGCTCTCGCCGACAGGGGTGGCGCTCAGCGCGCCCAACCTGGCCGGCACCACCATCCTCCCGCTGATCACCACCCGCCGCGCGTCCACCACGCTGCAGGTAATGGACGGCCAGAGCTTCGCCATCGGCGGCCTGATCAAGAGCAGCGTGACGGGCAGCCTGAAAGCGCTGCCGGGCGCGGGCGAGTTGCCCGTGCTGGGCAACCTGTTCCGCAGCACCAACTTCCAGCAGGACAAGAGCGAACTGCTGTTCGTGGTCACGCCCCGGCTGGTCAAGCCACTGCCGGCCAACTATCCGATGCCAACCGACTCCTTCGGCGCGCCGACCCCGGGCGAGGTCTTCATCAACGGCAACATGGAAGGCCATCCCGCTACTCCCACGCCGCCCGCCATGCCC